>JAGLDH010000099.1 GCA_023145835.1 Methylococcales bacterium | reverse complement strand
TTGAAAACACTGGCTAGATTTTCAAGCGTTGGGTAGTGACGAAGGTAATAGAGTGTAAGTAGTATGCGGTTTTCTAAAGACAGTTTTGAGGTTTGTTTTCCTCGTTTACTCATGGGATAGCACTTCTTTTCTCTGTCAATATGATCGCTTGCCTTGCCAACGAGCACATCAAAGTTCTCTTTAGATAAACCCGTTTTACGTTTAAATTGTTTTGCGGTATCGTCGCAGATATTCTCGAAGGTTTTCATTCTCTTTTTATTATTGTTTTGATCCAATGAGTATAACCGAATAAATATTAAACTAAGATACCTGCCTACTAGCATTTATTTAAGAAAGATGTCTAGTTTTCATATCAAAAACTCGACCTTAAGCCTACAAGTTTCACTTTGAAACCTAGGGGAGCCTCAACCTGCCCCCCACTATGTACTTTCAGTGCGTAGTAGATGGGGTTGAATCGTTTTCAGGTAATGTAAAAAAAAACTTAGAGCCTATTCCAAACTCAGATTCTAAACCTATTTTTCCTCCATGCCCCTCTACAATCCTTTTGCAAACAGAAAGCCCAATACCTGTACCCGAATATTCTTCTTTTCTATGAAGCCGCTTAAAAATAACAAATATACGTTCAAAATACTGATTTTCTATTCCAATACCATTATCCTTAATGGAAAACTCCCACATTTTATGAACTTTCTTACAGCTAATTTCTATCTGACAAACTCGACTTGCTGATCGATACTTAATCGCATTGGAAATAAGATTTTGAAATAACTGTAAAATTTGATTTTCGTCGACCATGAGTTGTGGGAAGACATTTTTAAACCCCACTTCAACACTGTTTTCTTCAAGTATAATTTTTAAGTTTATGATGACTTTCTCTAACAGCTCATCTATGTTAACCAATTTTAAAGTTTGTTTTGTTTTACCCACTTGAGAATACAACAATAAGTCTTGAATCAAAGATTGCATTCTATTTGCGCCATCAACAGCATAATGAATAAACTCATTGGCATCATCATCCAATTTATCCTGATACCGCCGTGCTAATAATTGAGTATAACTGGAAACCATACGTAATGGCTCTTGCAAGTCATGGGAAGCCACATAAGCAAATTGTTCAAGCTCTTCATTAGATCGTTCTAGATCTTCAGTGTATTTTTGTATTTGTAGTTCCGCTTCTTTTTTATGACTAAAATCAATTCCTATTCCAATAAAGCCACGATAATGATTATTTTCCCAGTAAGGTACACCTATTTCATTGATCCATCGAAAAACGCCATCATGCCTGAGTAGTCTATATTCAATATTAAACGCTTCATATTCTATTAATGCTTGATAATATATTTGAATGATTTTTTCTCTATCTTCTGGATGTATTTTATCGGCATTCCAATTCTCCTCTAATTCCTGTTCCAGAGTTTGGCCGGTAAATTTAAGCCAGGTGTCATTAAATAATAAGGGATTATTTTTTTCATCCAGCATCCACATCATCACAGGAGCCGCATTAACAAAAGTGCTAAAAAGTTGCTCTCTTTCTTTCAACTGATTTTCCAGATTTTTTCGGTCACTAATATCTCTTAGAAAACAGGTAAAAAATGTCTTATCCGCTAAACATACTTCCGCAACATCAAGTTCAATTGGAAAAACCAAACCATCTTTATAACGACCAGATACTTCACAACTCCCTAGACTGATTATTTCTTTTTCACCCATTTTATTATATTTATGTAGATAGCCATCGAACCTATCATGATAAGATGATGGCATCAAAATTTTAACATTTTGGCCAATAATCTCCCCTTCCTTATAACCAAAAATATTCTCTGCCGCCTGATTAAGGGATTGAATTAAGCCTTTATTAGAGATTGATATAATGCCACTAATAGCACTGTGCATAATGCTATTTGCTTTAGTTTTTTCCTCAAATAACATGTTTTTAGTGTGTTCCAGCCGAGTATAGGTCTGAACATACTCTACCAAAAGACCAAACGCCGGTATTATATAGGCAAAAATCTTCAGAAAATGCGCTATATTAAAATCATTATCAAATAACGCTTTTGAGCCAAAAGCCATATGTAATTCCACCACAATTTCTGGAATCATACTTAGTAATAAAGCATGGCTAAAAATTGAAGGATAGGACTGATTAAACTTTCTTAAAACCGTTAGTCCAGCGAAAGTATATAAAATTAATGGGGCAACATCCCATGGTCTTGTTATTAGAGCTTCTGGAAAAATAGTAACCGGGAGATTATTGCTGGTTGCACAATAACTAATAATTGCAAAAGCAATGACAACAAACAATAAACTAATTAAGACAACAAAACCTATCCCTGATTTTCTACTTAACTCGGGTTTCAATAAAAAAAGTGAAACGCCCAAGATAATAATCAATGCATTAAAACTACGTGAAATTGCCCAAGTAAAAGGAATGAGTTTATTGTTTTCTGCAACAGCTTGAATCAATCTGTCTGCAGCCAATGTATGAAAAGCATCCATGCTGCCCGCACAAAATAAAGCAACACATATAACAGGGATTGTTGCTTGTTTAGTGACTCGAAAATGCACAAAACCAAACAGTGCCGTCATTATGGCAACAGAAAAAGCAGACCATTCCAGAATGGTATGGGTGAAAGCACCAGAAAGCCGATAAAAAAGATCGTCAATTAAGATGGTTTTTTGCTTGGGTAGCTCAACTTGAATTGATGAAAAATCAATCCCCAATCTATTTAAAAAATAAGGTAAAACACAAAAGCCAATGACAAATAAAGCAACAGAAGTGGGAAGTTTACAATCATTTGTCTTAGACAAATTGCTGCTCCATCAACCGCTCAAACTCATGTGCAGGTACTGGTTTACTAAAGAGAAATCCTTGAATTTCATCACAATCAAACATTTTTAACAAAGCCATTTGTTTTTCATTTTCTACCCCTTCTGCAATTACATCCAATTTAAGCGCATGGGCTATCGCAATAATTGCTTTAACAATTTCAGCATCTTTGGAATTTGAATTAATATCTCTAATAAATGACTTATCAATTTTCAGGGTATCAATAGAAAAGTGCTTAAGATAAGCAAGCGAGGAATACCCAGTTCCAAAATCATCGATAGCAATTTTATAGCCTCTTTCACTTAATTCTCTGAGTATATCTTTTTCCTGCAGTGTTTTCCCCATCAATAAATTTTCGGTTATTTCAAACTCAATGGTAGAAGCTTCTATCGATGCAAGCGCTATTTCTGCATCAATAAAATCTATAGTTTCTCTATTTTTAAATTGTTTTACAGAAAGATTAATGGATATACAAAAGTTGCGCTCAAATTTTTCTTGCCATTTTTTATTTTGTTTAATGGCCTCTGAAATCACCCATTTTCCTAAAACTAAAATTAGACTGGACTGCTCTGCAAGAGGAATAAATTCTTCAGGAGAGACCATATTACGCGTTGGATGCTTCCAGCGTAAAAGTGCCTCTGCACCTATAATTTTATTACTCAAAATATTAATTTTAGGTTGATAATAAAGCATTAATTCATTTCGACAGATTGACGATCTCAAATCATTTTTTAACATCAATGCATATTGAGCATCTTCATTTAGTTTTCGAGTATAGAATTGAAAATTATTTCGCCCTTTATCCTTGGCCTGATACATTGCTGAATCTGCAAACCTAACTAAATCATTGGTATTTATGGCATCATCAGGATAAACAGAGACCCCAATACTACTACTAACAACAATCTCTTGCTTGCTAAGAGTTATCGGTTTTGCTAATTCAGATAATATTTTCTCAGCAATCCGGCTTATCACTTTTGCGTTACAAATATCATCAAGAATAATGACAAATTCATCTCCCCCCAATCTTGCAATAAAATCTATAGATCTAACACAAGATATTAAAATTTTTGCGACACTAATGAGCAATTGATCACCTGCAGCGTGACCTAGGGTGTCATTAATATCTTTAAAATAATCTAAATCAAGAAACATTAACGCAATCATTTGTTTTTTTCTTTCTGCCTGCTGTATTGCTCGTGTAAGTGTGAGATTAAAATATTCTCGATTGGCAAGCCCTGTCAAACTATCAAAATGTGCTAATTTTGTTAGTCGTTGTTCAATTTGTTTTCGCTCAATTGCATAATGAATAGCTCGAAGAATCAGATGCCCATCGCCCTGCCCTTTCACTAGGTAGTCTTGAGCACCATGTTGCATTGTTTTTTTTGCAAAGTCTAAATCATCTAACCCCGTTAAAATAATAATCGCCACTGATTGATTATTCTGTTGGATCTTTTTAAGGCACTCCAGCCCATCAGCATCTGGAAGAGCCAGATCCAGTAAAATTAAATCTATTTTTTTTGTCTGTAATAAACCTAGGGCTTGTGATAAAGAAGCGGCATGATGAAGAAAAACTGGATTAGGTTGAATTTCACTCAGCATAATCTCAAGTAAACGAGCATCTCCCTGATTATCTTCAACGAATAATACATCTACCGTCTCTTGCTCTCTCATCTCTTTCAGTGACCTTTAGAAAGCGTGACAACACTCAACCAAAAATTATTGATCGAATTAATGACCTCCAGAAACTGATCCAAATCGACAGGTTTTCTTATATAGCAATTAGCATTTAAATTATAGCTTTCAGCAATATCTTGCTCAGCTTTTGACGTTGTTAAAATAACAACAGGGATGCTTTTTAAATGCTCATCGCTTTTAATCCTCGAGAGTACTTCACGTCCATCCATTTTGGGCATATTCAAATCCAATAAAATCAAGTCAGGCCGTATAGTCTCACTATACTTTGCTTTTTTATACAAAAACTCCATTGCCTCAACACCATCGGTGACATGATGAATCCTATTGGTGATTTTATGTTCTTTAAATGCTTCAATTGTTAAGCGTGCTTCGCCTAGACTATCCTCTATTAATAAAATTTCAATTGCACTCATTGCTGACTCCCAATAAACTAGCTGTAATTAGATAAATTACAGTTCTTTAATACAAACAATAATTGCAAAATACCAAAGGTAATTGTTATTTATAATCAATTACCAACACTGACGAATACATGGCAACACGACCAAAATAGTAGAAACCATAACCAAAGCTCCCTCATTGTATAAAAACTGTTTTGTAAGACAAATATTTTTTAAGTTCTATATTTTAGTTTTTTTCACCGTAGTAATCTGTTAAACAATTAACTATCTCTTTTCCTTTTTCACTCCTTTTGACAACAACAAAAATCCGGAGGCTCCCACCCACTTTTATTCGTCATTTATTTCAAGCACAACTCTCATCTATAGATGATATGGATCAACTATAGCAATAATATTTTTTTATATAACTATACAGAAGTATATGATTTATGTAACTGGGATGATGGTACTGGGCTCCCCCCATTCAAGAGTCACGTAAAAGCACAATATATTGTATATTTGTGGCTCACTTAAGCAGCATATGTAGTATATCTGAATGGTTGGAGCCCAGTATCTGCACCTGCGTATTCTATTTGAATAGGACGTGCCATAAAAAATACCTAGGGGAAATATAATGAGTGTAGATATGAGGCTGGCAAAAGACAATACTGACTTGCCCCCTTTGTTTGGGTGAACCGTATCAAATTCGTACCGCTATGTTGATGGCAATGATGTCAGCGATTCAATCTAACCCGTTTTTAAAGCCAAATATGAGCAATTAGTCGCAGGTGGAAAACCAAAAAAAATCGCTCTTATTGCCTGTATTATAAAGATGATTGTTATCTTAAATTCTATGCTCCAAGACGTTGTCAAATGGGAGATTAACTTTGCTAAGGCAACTCGCAATAAATAACCCACCACTAATTCACTAGAGGATGAATAGTCACACAATATTTTGGTAGTGAAGCATGCCTGTCTAATCTGTCTGAAATAGCTTTGAACAATTTCTTTCCTATCGTAATTCCTTTTGCATAAGTGGTTTCAATTAAGTTCACGACAGGATGAAGGCCTTTCCATGTCATGTTTTGCCCATTCTAAGGTGACTTCTAGCGAATTTAATAGCGTCGCATTCCAGTGGTTTTCAAGCATTCCCCACGTACGTTCAATTGGATTGTATTTGCTATGATAGGGAGGATAGTAAGCCAATACAGTTTC
>JAGLDH010000098.1 GCA_023145835.1 Methylococcales bacterium | reverse complement strand
GCGGAAGATCCTTGATAATCAGGTTCTCTTTTATTATTGTTTTGATCCAATGAGTATAACCGAATAAATATTAAACTAAGATACCTGCCTACTAGCATCTATTTAAGAAAGATGTCTGGTGTATTGAAGTCAGAAAAACCATTTGATATAAATTATCAAATGGCGGACTAAGTTTTTAAAGTGAAGGTCAAGAATAAGAGTGTGTAATTAATAAAAAAAATAAAATTATAGTTGCTTTTTAAGACAGTATCTGTTCCTTGATTTATAGTCGCCGTTGTTGATTTTATCTGATGGCGTATTGACGTTAGATGTTAGGATTCTACTTCTTCATAATTCTGATCATCGCTGTTAAGTTCTAAATATGAATAGCTTAAGGACAAGAGTCCAGTTTCAATTACACCAACAATTAACCAAATAAAACCTACAAATAATGAATAAATAATGGAATCAAAGGTCGGTAGCAAACCGAGAATTAACTCTAGAGTAACAGGAAGTAAACAAATTAAAAATGTTAGCCTCCACCCATTACCATCTGATAACTGCCATGACCAAGAAAACGTTTTTTCATGAATACCAATTGCTGAAGATGGTAAGACCAATGCCCATCTTGATCCTACATAATATATAGGAAGGTATATAATTAAATTATCAAAAACATCTTGATTCTCAAAAAACCTTTCAATTAGCGGGGTCATAATAGGTATAAGTAACAGAAAAGGAAGAGTTATTAACTCTGCACATAGTCCGATTAAAACCCACCAACCTACATATTTCAGCTCATTTCCAGTCCAGCCGAAAAGCTTCATTTTTTCTACTTCGCTCCAATCCATCAGAAATATCCGATGATAACCAACAATAGCCATAACAAAAGATACTAAAAAAAGAACGACAAGAAGTCCAAGAAAAAAAGCTTCATCCCACGTCCAGTCACTATGTATTGCGTCGTTCGAAAAATCAATGTTTAGAGGAGGAGAATCTCCATAAATCGTCAACAAACTGCCCGTAATAATTAAAGGTAGTCCTACTTTAAACAGAATTTTTGTATGTTTAATAGGTAATAATACTGCCTCTAAAAATATTTTCAAAACAGGAATTTTTCTATTATTCAACACTTATCTCCTTAATAGGTTAACTATATTATACTAACGCCTGCCTCCCTTGAAATAAAAGGCGTCATGTGGGTGTAATTTCTATGAGTATTAATCAACGACGAAGTTCCATTGCCATACGCATGCATCATTTCTTTGTTTGATATTTGAACTAATTTTCTTCGTAGCATATTTTTTGAGAATATTTTCCCAGAATGTCACAGCATTGTTATTTCGAGCATAGACTTGCAGCACGGAGTAGCATAATATTATCTGTTTTTTTTGATTATATTCGGGGATTTTGATTCCTTTACCCTAGAGAAATCCCATACAATCATCTGCCACCCAGTCATCAATATTTGGCTTGCACACGATTAAGGAGGCTCTGAACAAGTTGATTCATAAAAACAAATACTCAATTAATTCAATAAGTTATATTCTGTTAAATCATTACTATAAGACTTAATCAGAGATTCCTTAAGGTCTTTATTGTTTCTGTGAACATAACAAAGCGGAGGTTATTATGAACATTTTACTCACTGGAGCCAGTGGTTTTATCGGGGTATCATGTTTTACACGTATTAGAAGCACAAGGGCATCACGTGGTAGCTTGTTCCCGCAGTCCTGAAAAGTTGTTTCTAAAATCAAAAAATAGTCAGGTTTTAACACTTAATTATAATGAGATGACTCATTTATCAGATTGGTTACCCCATCTGCAATTAATTGGTTCAAGGGGGCAGCCAACTTGATTATCACGGTTTCATGATCTGATGACCCCATGATCTGAATGCACTTGCTTTCTGAATACGAGCGAAGATAGGCTAACATCTATAAAGGTGGCCACAACAAAAAAGCCCTAATCGATAACTGATTAGGGCTTTTTTGTTGACGAGTCATTAAAATAAAATTACGCTTTTCTTGCATCTCCATAGTGATATGTTAAGAATATCAATCCTAATGTTATCATCAGCAGCATCCAATGCGAGTTTATTGGAATTGCTGATGGCATCGTTGTACTTATAAACCCAAAGTCTAGAGATAGGTTATCAATAGTATTAACTACAACCGTTGTACCTGCACCTGTGCCCATATGACTTTGATTATTTCCAGTTGTATCATTAAGCGGAACATTATTACCCCCCAGATTTACAGTTGGTGTATGGCCTGATGGTGTTATGATTTTTACTATGTAGGAATCATTGATTGGCACATCAATACCATAACCACCCAGCGCATCCGTCGTATCGCTGTAAGATATTCCTGTCGTCGTAGATGTTGCGGTTATAACTGCGCCTATGACAGGAAGTGGAGAGCCATTGCTTGGATCACCATCACCATCTACCTCCAGCCAAACATAACTACCAATTTTAACCGTACGCATAAACCCAAAGTCAATGGTCATATTGCCGCTGGCATCATCATCGTTATCCGCATCATCGCTACCTGCTATCGAGCTGTTCACGCCATCCGGCTCGCCACCGATTGTCAGGTTAAACACACCAGATGTGTGCGTCTGCCCTACTGATGCAGCGATATTTGAATCATTGCCCGTGTCATTATCATCCGCACCCTGCTGATTAATAGTAGGAATAAAGCCAGCCGGCATTGCTACTTGCACTTTATAAGCCCCTTCAGGAAGATCATCGAAGTTATATAGGCCATCGGCAATTGTCAGTATGGTTAGTGGCTGGATGCCAGCTGTGAGTGGATCGCTGTCATAAACAGTGTCATCACCATTTAATAATGTTACTGTCGCGTCGGCAATTCCGAGCTCACCGGCCGTTTGCAGACCATCCGCATTGGCATCGTTCCATATTATCGAGCCAATCGAAACAACACCCTGCACCATCGCAGAGACATCGTTGGAACGTGCCGGTACTAAAATGGTATCCGTTCTCGCACCAATGTTATTGGTATAGATATCATCATCAACATTGCCTGCTGTTTGTAGCGTCATGACCAGGTTTTCAATCCCACCAATTGGTATTGTCGCTAATGTAAGTCTAAATCCGGTCGATGAGGCATCACAAACCGCCGTCCACGCCGAGCCGTCCAAAGCCGGGTCTCGATTAATCGTTGCTGGTGCTGCAGTTGTGCATTCAAGCGTACCTCCTGATTTCACTGCACTCACGAGCACCGATGTTCCACTAAACACAGACTCAGGCGTTCTACCATCACCCACATTTGAGCCTGCAGGCGTGCCTGCAAAGCCTGCAGCGGGTTCAGCGTTATCTCCTACAAACGGGAAGGTATCGATAATGACCACATTCTCAAGATCTGTACTACCCTTGTTCTCAAAGGTCATCTCGTATTGATATTGACCATTGATCTGAAATACGGAGCAATCTCCAGCAATCAAGGTGCTATCGGACAGTTCTGCCGCGCCCGAGTCATCCGTACACGCGCCGCTTAGATCCGGCACATTTTTACGAATAAATAGTTCGTTGTAACTCGGACCAGTGTAGGCAAAGGCAGAGGCTTGACTGGTTTTAGTCAGCGGTGGGAAACCTAATTGATTCAGGTCAGCGCTGACAACTGCTTCATTGGGTATTGCAAAATCACCCGGTGCACCAATCGCACGAACGGTGATTGTCCAAGTCGCAAAGAATGGCGATGTTCGGAAGGTGTTAGGATCAGCCGCATTAAATGCGCCGCTGGTAAAGTCACAACGTAAGGAATCTTGTACCCCCCCTGCTGCATCAGTACAGGTAAAATTCGTTAAGGCTGCACCACCTGCATCAACCGGATCTGTCTGCGATACAAATTCAAAATTAGGGTTAAGATCGATCCTGTCCACGACAAACATATCGCTAAATTTCTCTTGCGGGGAACCAACAATACTGGTCTCGATTCTAAACGTCACTAAATCTCCATTTGAGATCAGATCAGACGAGCCGGATATATTGGTTTTCGTAATCCCGAGATCCGCAGAACCGACTACAAGGCGATCACTATGCGATGCTTGAATAGTTTCGAGGCCGAGAAAGAATGTTTCCTCTACCGCCCTGGCATCGATTTGTAGATCATTGGGAGCGACCGCTTCATTAGCCGGATCATACGGCAGGCTACACCAGCTAGCATCAAGAGGACCACCAGGTGTAAAGATAAAATCATTGGTACAGTTCGCACTTGGCACAACGACATTATTAATATCGATCGTCCCTTGACCACGCGCAGTGTGTATCCGTATCAGATCGCCGTCAGCTGCATCTATAATGGCCGGCTTAACCCGCGCCTGCATATTGAGGATGATTGTGCTTGTTTCAGAACCAAAAGTGTTTGCGTCCATTCCATCGTTCTCCCAAGAGCGCGGTTCCAACATCAGCACACGAATTCTTGAGATGCCGCCATAAACGATATTTCCATCAGTGTCCGTACCCGTTACAAAAGCACTTAGGTCACCACTTGTACTGATCCAGCCTGCCGGCCCTGCATCAGTATCATCACAGCCCAACTCGTGCTGATCAAGGGGATACGAAGCCGCTAAATCAACATCGGTGACCTGAACAACATAGTCCGGCGTTGTCAGCTGGTTTATCCGCGTCCATGGGTTACTAAAAGGGTCAATAATCCCCTGGCTACCAATACCACTCGTAACATCTCCAAGCAATACGTGGGCAATCCCATCACTAGCGGAACCCGTGCTTGAAGAAACTGATGGCACCATTGTATTACCCAGAAAAGAAGGAAAATCCGTTTCAAGCCTTTGAAAGTTAGATGGAAAACCTATAATCTCAATATGGCTATTATCTATCGCTGTACAAAGATGAATAGGTTCATCTCTAGGGAGCCCAACGTCCGAAGAACCCACAACTCTGGCATGCAAGGTGACAATCTCATTTCGTGATACTTTGCCCGTTCCGTGCCAGCCATAATTTTCGAAATTAGCGGGTCCAACAAAATCACCATCGATAATCGGTCCAGACCCGCCTAAGGTGGTTGGCCTGTTATCGATACCCATACGCTCTAAGCCATCATCATGTGGAAAAAACATTTCTTGATAAGGGCCTGGGTAAAATCGCCCGGTATGACGATAAGCAAAGCTCCCGCCTGTTAGCACAGGACCAGAAACAGGATCAACCGAGCCATTCACGGTGTTATTTACGATCGTGGTCTCATTTAGCCCAGAACCGACGCCTAACTCGATATTCTCAGTAGCTAAAACAAAACTACCACCGCCTACGTCCGTATCGAGCGCATTCGACTCCGTGATGGTGTTCCACAATAGGTTATTGCCAGCCCCCAAATTGAATTTAGCCTGCAATTCAGTGAGCGGCGCCCAAAAAGCGATCTGTGCTGCAATCACGACTTTATCCAAATTGGGGTTCCCGTCTGCATTGTTTGTAGGCGATGAGGTGGTATTTTGACCCGTGATGTCAACCTGAACAATCGGGTAACCTGCCGCTCCTGAAGCGCCATCTATGGTACAGCCGATGGCGAACGGATTGGTTTCGTTATCAATGCCATCTGCTACTGCAGTACCATAAGGTAGCCCACCGACACCATCATAACCCCCACATAGATCGCGGCCTACCGGAGGACCCGCCATGCCTACCGTAAGGTTTAGCGCAGGTGTTGCTAAAATCGCATTTGCCGTTAAATCCCAAGCATGGTCAAAAAACTGGATGGGTAAAGTATCATCAAATGCATCTGTTCCGCGTACTGTTCCTTGATTTGGATTAAAAGGCTTGAAGCTTAAGGGATAAATCAAAAGACCGCCTGCTGTGGCTCCATTAAAAACACCTGGAATATATTCTGCAGGGGATTTGATCCAATCTCCAGAGGGCACGCCTGAAATCGTGGTGGTGACTTCATTGGAAGTCACCAAAGCAGATTGATCCGTATCAATCGTGGCGCTTATGGGAATGAGCCCACCATCGCTGCGCGCACCATCTACCCGCAAAACAACATCAGCAATCAGAGAAATTGTGCCTGCGGTGCCTTCTGCAACATCACCCAGATTACAGGTCAATAAATCGCCTGTTGCACCATTGTCAACGATGCTTGAGACAGGAGCTACGCCTGACGTTTTACAACGCCCAGGAATGGCTTGCCAACTCACATTTTCACGGCCAGTACTAATTCTAATCACAACATTACTTGCAATGCCATTAACGCCATCATTGTTGGGGTCAGCGGAATCAACATCATTTACATTCCAGTGAACATTGTAGCTAACCGAATCAAAAGTACGCACGACACCATTTAGCTCTGGAATAATCGATCCGTCTCCGTTTTGAGTATCCAAACCGGGTGTATGCCCTCCTAATCCATCTACTAGGAGATCAAATCGTGGCCCAAAAGGATTAAACACAAAACGATCAAATGGCTCGCTACCATCCTGGGCAACCTCGATAATGATCTCTGTATTGGGCGTTGGCGCCTCAGCAGCCTGACCACTTATAGGGAAGAAACTGAAGATACTTAACAAACTCGCCCAAATAATATATGTATAATTTGATTTTAACCACATAATTTTCTTTCCTAATTTCTTACAAAATAAGAAAAATCAAGGGGTAAATCAAGGGGTCGGCCAACTTGATTTTTATACCTGTCACTCTATGTTCTGCATGAATTTTATTAGTGTTAGCTACTTTTTATTCTTTGGGGTAATAAGCCGATGCAGGTGATTTATCATGATGATATAAGCATGAAAATAGCAAGCTGTCTTCGACAAAGATAACGCTATAATCTCCTTTTATTCTGACCATATCTTCTTCAGACTCAAATATATTTTGTCTATTATTACCTTTATGGATGATGTGCAGAGGCTGGTTTGAAATTACTATTCTTGATAATCGTGCCATGTACAAAGCATAGAAGAAGATAGATTAAAAATCAAGCTGGCTGCCCCCTTGATCGTGCACGGCTTGAAAAACAAATATCAGGCATAGGGTTAACAGACATGCTGAATGACTTACCTAAAGCCTGTGATGTAGGAAGTAAGAAAAATAGCAAAGGCTTTAAAAGCAGTTGGACAGGCTATAAACTACATATTGACTCAGCAGATGGAGGTATTCCCATTAGCTGTGTATTAACCTCTGCATCGGTACATGACAGTCAGGTTGCTATTCCGCTGGCAAAAATCAGTAGTGAGCGAGTCACCAACCTTTATGATTTAATGGATTCTGCTTATGACGCCCCGCAGATTCATGAGGTGAGCTGCCAGCTCGGACATATTCCTCTTATTGATAAGCATCCTCGAAGAGATGAAAAATTAAAAGCAGAAATTAAAGCGGAAAATGAAAGATGTCGTCTTGTTGGACATCAAATAGCCGAAACAGCACGATATAAAGAACGGAGTACTGTTGAGAGAGTTAATGCTCGTTTAAAAGATGAGTTTGGTGGACGAGTGGTTCGAGTTAAGGGGCATGCAAAAGTAATGTGTCACTTAATGTTTGGAATTTTGGCACTGACCAGCAATCAAATGATGTGCTTTCTTGAGTAAGTGATAGTGCTGTACTAAAAGACGTCATTTAAAGAGCAGGGACAGGAGAGATATGCCCTAAATTTGGAGAAAACCTAAAAAGTGCAGATAAATAGCTGATAAAGACAAGGGTGAGGTTTTTTATTTTTTTTAAATGCAAACGAGATTTATTAGCAAATATAATCTCGTGAAATCTGGAGTTTTGCAAGAGGCTCTTTAGGTATCGATTTGCTTACGATATTGTCCAGGCGCCATCCCCACACTGTCTTTAAACGCAATGTAAAAGTTTGATTGTGAGCTAAACCCGACTGATAAACCAATGGATAGTACAGAGGATTTAGGTTCTTCTACTAAGAGTTTTTTAGCCGCTTCAATTCGATATTGGCGAATGTATTTTGAAACCCCTTGTTTAAATTCGGTATTAATGAGTTCTGATAATTGATGAGCGTTTAATGCTAATTGTTCAGCCAAGAATGATAGATTTAAATTCTCCAGAGTATATAGTTTTTCCTGTTCCATGAGCTGAGTGAGTTGGACCAGTACTTTGTCACAATCAATATTTTTTAATGTTGACTCTGCATAAGTTGCCTGTACAGCTTCGGCAATATCAATCGTAATGGAGGGGAAATTTAATAAGGTTAATAATGTGGCAAAAAAAGCGATTCCAATTAGACAGCTATAGGCAACAATAAAAGTGAGGTCATTTATCAAAGGCCAGATAAAACCAAGCGCAATAACACTAATAGCAATTAAGAAAAAACCAGCTAATGCTAATATCTCCAACTTAAATCGTTGTCTCTGTTCTCGTAGTAAATAGACTGCTCTTGCTAACCAGAGTAAGTAGCCACTGCCAATAAAAAAAACGAATGGTAATGCCCATTGTGTCGGGAGTAGCCAAAAGACCAATACAGGTATGGCATGTAAGAGTTGCCAGCGATTTAATTGAATGTGATCAGTGAGTAATCGGCAGCTATAAAAATAAAAACTGGGTGCAACGCAGTAAAGTAAAGCAATATAGGCCGGTGAAAAAACTGATATTGATGAGTCAAGAATAAAACGTAAATGTAAAAACTGAATCAACGCTAAACTGATGACTAAAAAGAAACCTGCAAGCTTTGAGGGGAGTTGTTGTGTTTCAAATTGACGGAGAAGATTCCCAACAATTAATATAGCGGCAGAAAAGATAGAAAATCCGATGAATAATTGTGCGATTAAATTCATTTGTAACTCATCTATTTTTTATCGGAAGCATGGTTTAAGTAGTAGTGTAACTTATACTTCGTGCAGTCAAACTTTTAGTTTTCTATTGGCTGATTTTTGTTGAAAGCTGCACTACTGAAATAGCTTGCTATGAGCCAATTTCAGTGTTTTTTTCTTTGCAAAAATAAACTCAATATAAACCAAAACCAGACTGCACGGAGACTATTTAAAATTAAGAAACCTTAAGTTGTTTTATATAAAAATACCCCGCTAATGAAATAACAAAAATAACAAGGCCAAAAATCAACAACCTTTTAAATAAAGCGCCAGTTACCACGCCAGAAGAAAATAATATTAAATATTTATACTTCATAATATTGTCCTTTTATTTTTGATATTATCACGCCCGCAGTTAATATTCCTAGTACGGAAACAAAGCTGACTAGGGGTGTTATTTCTAGCCCTATTATCCCCGCTAAAAGTAATTTAGCAGCAATACAAAGCAGTACAATAATAACGGCTAATTCAAAGTATTCTAAGTTTCTTGTTAAAGCTGACAATACAAAATACATTGAGCGCAAACCCAGTATTGCAAACATCATAGATGAATAAACTAAAAATGGGTCTTTAGTGACAGATATGATGGTAGGGACACTATCAAAAGCAAAAATAATATCGCTAATTTCTATAGCGATTAATGCAAATAAAAATACCGTTGCCTTTCCATTAATAAAAAACAAATCCTTTTTTGTTTCCTCCGTGACGGGTAGCCATTTTTTAGTCAGGTTTATATACCATATATGACTATAGTCTGGCTCATCATCGTCATCTGAGGCGTACATTAACCACGCAGTGTATAGAATGATAAGACCGAATAATATGTCAGATACTGAACCAAACATATCAGATATGCCAATCCCAATTGAGACAAAAAGTAGCCTAAGTATTATGGCACCTAATACCCCAAAATAGAGGACTTTATGCTGATATTTATCTTTAATTCCAAAGTATGAAAAAATAGCAGAAAATACCACTAGATTATCTATTGCCAGTACTTTCTCTAACCCCCAGCCTGTCAGAAATAATATGGATGAGTCTAGCCCCATTATAAAATAGATAAAACAGGCAAAAGCTAGAGAGACTCCAATGTAAAATAAAACCCATAGAGTCTATTCTTTTACCGATATTTCCCTAGCTTTTTTATGATGGTAAAAATCAAAGATAAGTGCGCCAGTCAATATCAATACAAAAACAGTGATATTTAAAACATCCATCTTATAGCCCATAAGTAGCCGCGGACAACCCCATTTGTTCGCAAATTTGCGTAGCTACTTTCCGCTCATCTTGATCAAAATCCCCGTCAGCTGCACCGATGTAACATGCTGTTCTTACGATAAGAGCAGCATTTTCACCTTCTGCTTTTCCAATTTCTTCTAATAATTCCATAACACCAAAAGTTTCATCAAATTCAATTTTCTTTGTTGCTTCACTTAATACTTCTAATATGTCAGTTAGTTTGAATTGAGGAAAATCCTTAGCAATCAAATCACCTAATGCTTGTTTTTCATCTACATCAAAATCACCATCAGCTCTGGCAATTAAAAAAGAAGCATAAACAACACGTTTAAATGTAGGTTTATCTTTAATTTGAGAAAAAAATGTTTAAGCTTGGTTGACTACACTTTCTAGTATTTCTTTAAAATTTGTTAACATAACAACCTCTTAAAAATAGTAATTAAACAAAGTGAGCTGATACAAAATCAGCCCACAACACAACAATTTTATTTATTCGTATAATCTTGCAAAGCCTTCAACCGCGGCTTTATGAGAGCCTTTATTATAAAAATTACCGACGTTTGTTAATACCCAGCCATCCATCGTTTTCTCTATTTTAAAAGCCACTAAAACAGTATCTCCAAAGACACCTGCACCGGCTTTAATATCAGCAATTTGTTCAGAATTTTCTAAGCCACCATCACAAGCTCTAAAATGAGGATTAGGCGCATTAGAAAAATCAGCGCCTGCATAAGCAGCTAATCCAATTTCAATGCTATTATGCTGTCATCTATTTTGGAAGTTGAAATAACAATGGATTCATCATCCCCCTCCCCTTCACCCTTCGTATTATCTTCAGATAGTTGAACACCGGGTACCGTACGATTACCAAAGTAAATCAGATTCTTTTGCTGTTTTAGTTTTCCATTTGTTAGTAAGACACAGACAATATCAAGGTCTACTGGTCCATTTGGATTATCCCAACCAGCTCCAAAGTAAAATTGTTTATCTGAAGATTGATTTTTAGATGCAATATCCAAGTTAATCGAACTACCTTTTTCTACTATATTAATATCCATAATGGCTACCCTTTTACAAACCCTATTCTGATTGTAGAAATTGAGTGACTAAGTGCTTTGCTACATCAAAGTTTTTATATTCAATTTGTCTTGATAGTGAAACCAATTGCTTGTTCACTAGGTGAAGGAACCATTATTAAGAATTAATTAATAGTTTCATATCTCATGAGTGTTCCCTTTAAAACA
>JAGLDH010000097.1 GCA_023145835.1 Methylococcales bacterium | reverse complement strand
GATGAATAGTTGGAGCCCAGTCCCGCCAGAGACTATAATTTGCCGCATGACGAATCAGTTTTTGTGATATGGAGTCCAAAAATCTACCATAAAGACGCGCGATAGCGCATATGTTAAGTTCGATTGAAGGGTTATATTTAAAATGGTAGTGACTTAGAATTACCTACAGTCTCTAAAATTTTAATAGATTAAATTATAGCCTTTAGATACCCCCCTTTTCCTAAATACTATATCGGAGAAGGGGGTATTCAATTTACTGTGATAAATATTTAAAATTAAGCATCATTAGTTTATAGTTTTTGAGTTTTAACGGAATCTAGTGACTTTAGGTTTTTCAGTATCATCAGCTTCAGCAATACAATGGTAAGCTGCAGAGTCATATCGGATTTGTAATGCTCGCATGTGATTGTCATCCTTTAAAAACTCTTCAGCTTCTTGGTCAGATAAATTATTGTCCATATAGTCAGCAATACAGTCACAAGTTTTCTCAATGAATTGACGATCTACTTTTTTATTACCTGCATTTTTTAATTCTCTATTGATACAATCTTTAGAAAATTCTTTTTTAAATTTATTTTTTTCTACCCAAGTAGGTTTATCAATTGGTTTTGACATTTGGTCATAAAAATTTTTATTTATTGAACCTGTTTGTGCTGTTTTTGTATTATCAGTTTTTTCAATCACTAAATTTGAAGTCTTGCTTGATATTTCTTTTTTATCATCAGAACAAGAGGAAAGAAATATAGTGGTAGCCAAAGAAAAGACCAATAATAAAATATGTGATTGTCTAGAGAATATATTCATCGTAAGGAACCTTGTATAAAATAAATTGATTATCCTAGGTATTATAACGCTGTATATTATAAATCTACATTTTTTAAGGAACCTCTGATTAAGTCTATTAGAATTTAGCACAGAAAATAGTGGCAGTTTTAGCAAGCTAAAAATAATTGACCTGATCAGAGGTTCCTTAAAGGAGAATATCGGCGCTTATATTGATAAATGGGTGTTATTTTAAAGTGTATATAATGGGTTTTTCTTTAAATCTATCATTTTCAAAAGAAGACATTAAATCGAAAAATAGGGCGTTGGAAGGAAGTTATATCTTTTAGTTTACGGAAGGTTTAAGGAATACGACAAAGTGACGACTTAAAGAGAGGATGAAATTTTATTCTAGTACGATAAGCTTGTTAGGTGGAATTAATGAATGACTTTTGTTTGGAATGTAAAGCGGCCAGAAGTTACTATTTGTTACCTTGTGAATGAATTCTGGGACTAGAAAGTCCCAGAATTGTTGAGATTGTAATGGTTGTGTACTGTGAGTCCTAGTTTTCGCCTCTTATATGTGCACCATCTGGGATACCATCATTGTTATCATCAGGATTACGATTATCAATAATCCACTCTTTTCCTATTCCTGGTGCAGTGAATCCACCTTCATTGTCATTGAGAGGTATTGCTCCAACTAATGATCCTGCTATTTCGTCAAAGACTTTTTCTCCTGCTGAATTTACCCAGTAGTTATCATCTTCTGGGGCTTGTTGACCTGCGTCCCAATAATTATTGATGGCATTTGCTGTTTGTAAGATTTGATTTGACCCACAAGGCTCTGATCCAGCAGTATGACCATATGCATCGGTACAAAAACGGGTTGGACCATTTGCATTGTACATCTTGAGCGATTTGAAGTTAATAGCTCGCAACGTACCATTGTAAGGGGATGCTGAATCTTGCCAGTTAGGTTTGATAGCCGGTGCAGAATCACAATAGGTATAATTTTTTTTATTTCCACTATCGTCGTAACACAGGTTAATGGTATAGCCAACTTGTCCTCGAAATGGATGATAAGTGTTGTCTGCATTGTAGAATCGCGCTGGATTTTTGACGATGTAGTAAGGGCCAATGGCGATTGATCCTGTCCCTGTTTTAATAGAGACATTTTCTGTCCATAAATCAACCTGTGTCACTTCATTCATCTGCTTCCAAATAAATTGACCTGCACCAGAAAACTCCCTGCTATTAATTGCATTAATGTTGGGGTTGGTTGGATCAAGTTGCATTGCCAAAGCGATAGGGTTACCGTTAGGGTCTTTTATACTCTGAGCAAAGAGAGTCGAATTGGTAGAAATTTCTTTAAACTGATTAGGTTTTCCGTATGTGAACATGATTTTTATTGAGAAAGCAGTACTGGTTTCTCGTGTTGAACCATCGTTACAACGAACGGTTAAAAAATACTCATGAAGATGATTTGAAAGAGCATCCACTGAGTGAGATCCTTGGTGAATCTTTGATAGCCAATCGCATTGAAAGCCAGCTGCATGCAGCTTATTATGTGTATTGGCCGCATTTCCAAGTGCTGCCTCCCAATGGGCAACAGTGACTTTGTGCCCTACGTGATCCTCAAGACGAGCTCCGCCAGCCACTTCTGCAGCGTAGCCAAATGGAGGCCATCCACCGGATTCTACAAACAAGGGTGATGTATCAGGACCATTTCCATGTTCGTGACCAAAGTCGCATGACTCCCCTGTGTCTGGGTGACTAGTAATAGCAGGGTGCCAAGTATGATATGCTTTCGCATCTGCTCCAGAGACCCAATAACGATCATGTAAATCTATACAAGCTGTACTTAGTAAATGAGTTGGCCATATGCCAAATCCCCTACTACGCACTACCCCAGATCCGGGGACACTTGTTTGTGGCATATCTTGAAGAGGCATGGGTGAGTCAGTATTAATATCTGTAGCTGAGTTATTATTAGTAATGGGGTCTACAATACCTTGTGGCAAAGTGGCTGTTACGGTGTTTGTAATAGAGCCGGCAGCATTAGAACTAACCTGTGCGGTGAGAATATAGTTAACACGACTTCCATTTGGCAGCAAAGCGATCGTCTCATTTATACTACCTGTACCCGATAAGTTGGGACAGGTTGCCCCCGTGCTTGCACTACAAGTCCAATTAGCATTAGTCAGTTCTGATGGTAATGCGTCGTTGATATTAGAGCCATTCGCATCATTAGGCCCATTATTGGTTAAACTGATATTGTATGTCAGTAGGTCACCTGGGTTGTATTGGTTTGAACCATCTGATTTAGTGATAGAAAGGTCCGCTTGTCCTGCTGGAGGCGTGACATTTTCTTGGCCAAAAATACGCACTTCTGAAATATTAAACCGTTGTTGTGGTGATTCAAATTTAATGCGAATAAAACGTGCTTTTTGTGAGCTGAGAGTTGCTACTGTTGGGTTTCCCCAATTGTTTTCGCCGGCAAGGGTTATCAGTGGGGCGAAACCGATAGCTGTGGTTTGATTGGTAAACTCAAAAATAACACGATCTGTACCCAAATCTATGTTACCAACCAAATAGCCAATTTTAGTGAGTTCAAATGAGCCTCCGAGGTCTAAAATAGCAGACATTGGATAGGTGTTAGAATTCCAAGGGAGTGGGTTCAACCAGCTAACATTGTCAGCCGTCCCTTCGGTTCCATCAATTAAGCGTATTGCAAATTGTGAGTTTTGTTCGTCCGTTGCAGATGCGATTGAAATTTCTGAATCGTTTTCTGTTCCAGGCCATTGAGCCAAAGCAGGAAAAGTAAAAAAAACAAGAATAACCCCGAGGATATTGGCATTGAATAAATACAATAACCGTATGCTGGATTTCCAAAGCAGGCGAATGGATTGATTAAGTTGATAATGTGTCATAGAAGCCTCTTTTTATTATTATAAAGACTCGTGAACTCTATCACACTTTTTTGCCTTAAAAATTATATCTCATTGAAATATAATGTACATTTAACCCCCGTGATTGCTGGAAAGAGGAGGGGAGTGCTGACTAAGAAAATCTAGACTTTTTGAGTGAAATTATTTTATGAAGATAAGGCTTTGAAAAAGAATAAAAAAAGTAAGGTTAAACTTTGTAATACTCTTTATTCTTATCTTTCTGATCATGATTATTAGTCACTGAATTCTGTGTTAAATTTAATTTTTTCCAATAGCAAATAAAAACAAGGCACCAAAAATAAAGTTATAACAGTAGCAAACAAAACACCAAAAGCTAAAGAAACAGCCATAGGAACTAAAAACTGGGCTTGTGTATTGGTGCTAAACATCATAGGCATAAGTCCAATAAATGTGGTGATTGATGTAAGCAATATTGCTCTGAAACGAGCACTTCCTGCTTGAATAACCGTGTTAAATAAATCGGTTTCTTTTTGTCGGCTACGATTAATATAGTCTACTAATACTAAGCTATCATTTACGACTACACCTGTTAATGCCAACATACCTAGTACACTTTGAATACTTAAATTTAATCCCAATAAGATATGGCCTAAAACTGCGCCGATTAACCCAAAAGGGATAACAGACATGACGATAAAAGGCTGTAAATAGGATTGGAAAGGAACTGCTAACAAAGCATAGATGATGAATAAAACGAGAACTAGTCCGAGTGCTAAGCTTTTAAATGATGCACTGGTTTCTTTTGCCTCACCTTCTTCTGCATATGAGACTGTGGGGTGGTCTTTCAATATATCATCGATATAAGCATTCATTTCCTGTCGCAAAAGGGGTAATTGAACAACTTTTTGATCGGCATCAGCAGTAACATGAATCGTTCTGTATCGGTCTGAGCGGTTAATGACTGCTGGAGCTCGGTTGATTGTAATATCCGCAACTTGTTGAATAGGGACTTCTTCATCATTAGGAGTACGAATAATCATTGATTCAAGGTTGTCGATAGATTTTCGTTCTGATTCAGGGTAACGGACATAGACTTTGACTTCTTCGCCATTGCGTTGCATTCGTTGTACTTCCGATCCGTTAAACGCACTACGGACTTGCAACCCTAAATCTAGACTGTTAATACCGAGTAACTTTGCTTCGGGTTTGATTTGTAATTGGATTTGTTCCTTGCCTTTTGAGAAATCATCACCTATATCAAAAATACCGGGGTATTGTGAGAGTTGCTTCATGATTTTTCCTGAAACACTATTTAATTCATCAAAATCACGCCCTTTAAGCATAAAATCAATCACATTAGACGGTCTGAAAATAGAGGCATTAAAGGTTAGTTTTTTAGCAGCAGGTATGTCTCCTACATTTGTACGCCATTCATTTGCTAACTCGATACTACTTACTGGGTGACTACGTATTTCTTGAGGAATAATTTCAAAGCTGACATACCCTTGATGAGGTTTTAACCCCATACGGACACTTCCTTGAATACTGACGGATGAATACACATTAGTAATGATGGTTTCACCCGGTATTTGGTTGTTATATTTATCACGTAGAGCTAGTGCTTCTTGTTCAATGCGTTGAATGTAACGATGAGTGACTTCATAAGGAGTGCCTTCTGGAAGGATGATTTTTCCTCGGGCAATTTCACTCTGTACACGTGGGAAAAATGAAAATTTCATCCAGCCGCTGGCAATGGTACTACCAAGGATAATTAATACACTAAAAAACAACGCGAGTGTTAATCCAGGCCTTTTAAGCGCTTTATGTAATAAAGGTTGATAAATTGTTTGGACAAAATTATTTAAAAAATTGCTAACGTTGTCTTGAATATTTTGTAGCCAAGGAAAGGTGGTTTTTTTGCTCATATACTTAAGGTGAGCAGGTAAAATCAGTTTAGTTTCGATTAAGGATAAAACCAGCACAGGAATGACTACTGCTGGAATCATTGTAAAAAGCTTACTTCGTTCTCCTTCCATTGTGAACAAGGATGCAAAAGCGACAATAGTCGTTAACACACCAAAGGTAACGGCTGTTGCAACTTCTTGTGTGCCTTTAATGACGGCATCAGTTTGGTCTTCATCATTCGTTAACTCTATGTGTTTATATATATTCTCACCAGTCACAATGGCATCGTCAACGACAATACCCAATACCAGAATAAACGCAAACATCGTTGTAAAGTTAATAGTCGTATCAAAAAGGGGCATAAAGGCAAAGGCTCCGATGACGGAGACGGGTATACCCAGCACGACCCAAAAAGCTAATTCCATACGTAAAAACAGGGTTAATACAATAAAGACTAAAAATGCTCCTTGAATAGCGGTTTGTATTAATGATGTAATACGGTTATTAATATATTTGGATCGGTCACGCCAATAACCTATTTTTACGCCAGGAGGCATTTTTTCTTGGGCATGAAGAAGATATTCTTTTATCTGTTTGGATATGACTAAAGCATCTTGGTTATCGAGTCGATAGATTTCAATCATAACGGAAGGTTTGCCGTTAAATCGAGATAAAATTGATTCATCAACAAAACCATCTTTAATTTGAGCAATATCCTTTAGATATATAAGCGAGCCATCGGGATTAGTCTTAACGACAATATCGGAAAATTCAGCCCCATGATATAGCTGGCCTTTGGTGCGTATTAAAAGTTCATGTTCTCCAGCTTTAATAACACCAGCAGGAATATCGATCGATGATTTGCGGATGGCAGAGCTTAAATCAGAAAAATTTAGTCCATATTTGCGTAGTTGATGTGCAGGTACTTCAATTGAAATTTCAAAGGGTCTAATCCCTGTAATATCAACTTGAGTTACGTTCGGTAGTTCAGCAATTTCATCTCTTACTTGATTCCCGACTTCTCGTAATTCTGTTTCTGGTAAATCACCACTAACAGATACACTGATGACTTCAAACTGACGCTCCGTGATACCTACTTCCAGGTTTTCTAGTTCATCAGGAAAACTATGAATAATATCTATTCGAGATTGAACGTCCGTTAAGACTTCTCGATATTCATAACCATCTGCTGTTTTCATGGTGACTGATCCACCACCTTCACTGGATGTGCTTCGTAGTTCAGTAATACCGGGTAAGTCGTAGATAGCTTCTTCTATTCGGCTGACGATTGATTTCTCAATATCTTCCGGTGTTCCACCTGGGTATGAGAATTTTACATAGATACGAGTCCTCTCAAAGGAGGGCGAAGCTTCAACAGGTATTTTGGTTATCATAATAACCAGCCCGCTCAGTGTGATCACAGCCATTAGCAAGTTGGCGGCGACTTTGTTGCGTGCAAACCATACGATCAAAGCATTCATGAATGTGGTTTATTAGACTGTGGTTTTTGTTGAGGTAATATCTTCTGCTTTTCTTGGGTCGACGTTGGGGGGGGGGCTATCTTTACTTTTGCATTATTTGCAGCGTAAGGAACATAAGTGGTACAAAGTTGTTCGTTAGGCTCAAGTCCCTTTTGTATTAATAATTGATCTTTAGTTTCCCAGATAACATCAATAGTTTTACGTTGTAGACGGCTATCTTTATCTACAATCATAATCGTATTATTGCCTTGTACTGCAGAACGGGGTAGGGCATAGGTGTTATCCAGAATCTTTCCTTGAATGTCTGCTTTTACAAATTGACCTATTTCTAAGGGGGGTCTGTTATCGCTATGATGTTGATAAGGATTGTCGATTTGCACAATCACAAAGACTTGGCGTGTGGCTCTATCTACACTACCTTCTGTGCGTACTACACGACCTACCCAGGTATACTTTTTACCCCCGATGGCAGCATGAATAGTTGCTTCAGGCCCTTGATAAGGTTTGATAGGTTCACCACGATAGGGGCGCGGTAGATTGATCATACCGCGTTGTTTTTCGGTAATAGGTAGTCGAACTTCAACATAATCAATCGCGAATATTTTAACAAGTTCGTTGCCCGGTGCGACATACTGTCCAATATCAACAAATTGTTCCAAAATACGTCCAGCGTAAGGTGCTTTAATTTGTGTACGGTTTAATTTAAGTTGAGCTTTTTGTAATTGAGCTTTTGCAGAATCCATTACAGCTTGAGCACGAGCAAGTTGTGGTTTTCGTAACACTAAGTCAGAGGGCTTTGTTGTTCGACCTAGTCTTTTCCAATTATCTGCTGCTTGCTCTGCTTGTGCTTGTTCTTCTTTAAAATTGAAGTGTGCCTCAGCTAAAGTGGCTTGGGCTGATTTAATGTCTAATGAATAATCAGTTGGATCAATGATTAAAAGGGAATCTCCTTTTTCAAAAAAACCCCCTGGACGAAAATAGGGGGATACTTTTGTTATCTCTCCAGAAACTCTAGGGATTAACGTTGTTGTGGTACGTGGTTCGACAGTTCCTTGAGTGTGAATAATAATAGGAAACGGTTGTGATTCTAAAGTAATGGTTTCGACAGTGAGTGATTTTGATTGTGGTGGCTTGCGCTTTGCTTCCGGTTTGTTGTTATAAATTAAAACAGAAATCAGAATAGCGATGGCAATCACTAGAAGAGGTAGAAGTTGACGAATGTATTTCATTGCGGAGGAATGGTAAGTACTGGGCCACCAAGGGCCAAATAAAGATTGACTCGATTTTGCAAACGTTGTTTTTTCATTTCCAGCCAGTTATTTTTAGATTCAAAGGCTCTTTGTTGAGCTTCTAATAAGGTGATGATATCTGTTAACCCTGCAACATAATCATCTTCTGCAAGTCGTTCGGCTTCTTTTGATTCTTCAATTTCAGCCGTTAATAATATTTGCTGGTTTTTTAACCATTGCTCTGCAGCCATGGTTGTCTCAACTTCACGTAGTGCCTGTAGTACAACTTGGGCGTAATCAGCTGCAGCTTGTTTAACTCGCGCTTCAGCCTGGCTACGTTCAGCAAAAAGTTGTGAGCCATGAAAGAGTGGTTGGGCTAAGTTGCCAGCAATATTCCAGATTAAAAATTCAGGATTAAAAATATCATCCAGTTTTTTTGTACTTGTTCCTCCGCGACCACTGATTTGAATAGTAGGAAGCATATTTTTTCTGGCTTTTAAAAGTCGTTGATCTGTGGCAAAAAAGCGTTCAGCAGCTGCAATAATATCAGGCCTTCGATCTAACAAAGTGGAGGGAACACTGTTGGGTAAGGATTGTGAGACAGTAGGTAATTGATTTGGTATTTTTATGCTTGCAGAAGGGTAACGGCCTAAAAGAAATTCGACTGTTCGGGTGGATTCATCCCTGATTTTAAGGTAGTTTTCTTTACGACCTTTCGCACTTAATAGATTGGAGCGGGCAAGACGAACATCCAGTGCTTTATAAATTCCTCTATCATACCCTTGCTCAATAATTTCTAATGCATTGCTAAAACTGGTAATGGTTTTTTGGGTTAGAATAACCTGTTCATTAGCAACGATAGCATCAAACCAGACTTTAGTAATATTTGCGGCTAATGAAAGCTGGGCTGCCTGTAAGTCTGATTCTGAAGCAGTTTTTTCATGTTCAGTGGCTTCTAATTCATTACCCAGTTTGTACCATAGATCTATTTCCCATAAAAAATCTAGAGAAAATCCGACGTTATTACTTCGGCTAGAAGAAACGGCTATTCCCGTTGCATTATTGCGTTTATTTCGGCTAGCACTTAATCCAGCATTAATTTTCGGCCAAAAAGCAGAGGTAGAAAGCCAGGTTTGATCTTCTGCAATAGTGATGCCTGCAATTAAACCTTGAATACTGGGGTTTTTTTCAAAAGCTTCTTTAACTAATGCGCTGAGTTGAGGATCTGAAAATTCTGTTAACCAGGGGTGTACAAAGTCTTGCGGTGCTGTAGATGATGACCATTGTTCCGGAATAGCGACAGTGTCTGGTGTTGATTCAACGGCACTAAAATAACTGCACCCTGATAAGCTAAGGCTTATCAATAATAGGGAAGTAAGAAGTGGTTTTTTGTTGAAAAATAGTTGATTCAAAGTCATCCTTGTTTATTTGACCTTAGTTTTCGACTGAAGATAAAAAAATCTTCTAAGATCATATAATTTATTGGGATTAACAGCAACGTGATAAAAGTTGCAAAAATAATTCCAAAACCTAATGAAACTGCCATCGGAATTAAAAATTGAGCTTGTACATTTTTCTCAAACATGAGCGGTAACAAGCCTGCAAAAGTAGTGAGAGAAGTGAGCATAATAGGGCGAAAACGGATTGCTCCTGCCTGTGTGACAGCATCCAATACTTTATTTCCTGTCTTTTTTTGTCGATTAATAAAGTCAACTAATACCAAGCTATCATTAACGACTATCCCGATTAACGCAACCATGCCAAGTAGGCTGTTAATTGTTAAATTGATTCCCATCAGTATATGCCCTAATACAGCACCTAATAAGCCAAACGGGATGATAGACATGACTATAAAAGGTTGAGTATAAGATTTAAAGGGTATTGCCAGCATGGCATAAATTCCGACCAAAGCAAGTAATATTCCAGAAACAACACTGGCTAAAGATTCAGATTGTTCTAGGGCTTCACCTTGTAAACTATAGTGGATTCCTGGATAGTTAACTATTACATCTTTCAACCATATTTGTAAATCGCGTTTTAATACTTCCATTTGAACCGTTTTTTTGTTGATATCAGCAGTAATTGCAAGGGTTCTGAAACGGTCGGTTCTATGGATACTGGCGGCACTACGAGTCGAATTGACATGAGCAATAGTGGCGAAAGGGACTTCAGCACCAGAAGGGGTACGAATAATCATGTCTCTTAAATTTGCCAATGAGTGACGCTCTTCAGCAGGATAACGGACAACAATACGAACATCATCACGCCCTCGTTGAATACGTTGTACTTCTTGACCTAAAAAGGCTTGCTGTACTTGATGTGCTAAGTCATCAAGAGTGATACCTAATGATTCAGCTTCTGGTTTTACACTTAGCTGTAATTCTTCTTTCCCCGCTTTATGGTTATCAGAAATATCAAATACACCAGAATATCCATGTAGGTAGGATTGAATTTGTTCGGATAGCTCGGTCATTCGTTTAAAATCTTGCCCTTTAAGTTCTATATCTAATGGCATTCCCCCGTGGCGAAGATGACCAATAAAGCTGAGCTGTTCTGCGCCGGGAATTGAGCCAATGAGTTGTCTCCATTCTCTAGCTAATTCTTGACTACTGATCGTGAGTGTTCGTATTTCTGGAGGTATGATTTGGAACATGACTCGGCCAAGATGTGATTGTGGATTACTAGAGTCTCCTGTACTGCCAACAGAACTAAAAATAGAAGTGATAATACTTTGATTAGTTATTGGGTCAATATATCGTTGTTGTAATTGTTCGGCAGCATCTGTCATTGTTTGGATATGGTTTTCTGTGACTTCAAATGGTGTACCTACAGGCATAGTCAATGAGCCGCGAGCAGTATCACTTTGTGACGGCGGGAAAAAAGTAAATCCAATTCGACCACTGGCAATCAGGCTGATTAAAATAATGGCGATACTGATAAATAGAGAGAGTGACAAGTAACGATGATGCAAAATTTTTACTAATAAGGGCGTATAAAAGCGAGTGATTAGATTTTCTAAACCGTTTGCAAGCTTACTTTGCCAACGGTTTAGAAAATGGTCGTTTTTATCGATGCGAATATTTTTTAGATGAGTCGGTAGAATAAATTTTGATTCTATAAAAGAAAAAAACAACACAGAAATTACAATCATTGGTACTACGTTAAAAATCTTGCTAAGTGGTCCACCTGTATTCATGATTAATCCATAAAATGCCATGACAGTAGTAAGCATGCCAAAGGTAACAGGGATAGCTACATCTTGAGTGCCTTTAATAGCAGCTAATGTTGAATTTGCATCTTGTTTGTTGCGTAGGCGAGCATAAACACTTTCTCCAGTAACAATCGCATCATCAACAACTAAGCCAAGCACCATAATAAAAGCACCTACGCTTGTATAGTTGATGCTGATACCCAAAATTGGCATCATCGAAAAGGAACCAATAATGGCAACTGGAATGCCGACGGATACCCAAATGGCGATCGACATGCGTAGGAACAATGTTAGTACAATAAAAATTAGAATCATGCTTTGTATGGCGCTGTTAAGCAGAGTAGATAATCTTATTTTGATTGATTTGGCTTTGTCTCGCCAATAGGTTAGCTCAACACCTGCAGGAAGTTGAGTTTGTTTTTCTACAATATAATCTTTAACCCTTTGAGCAATGTTAATGACACTTTGGTCGCCTGTCCGAAAAATTTCAATTTTTACGCAACGTTTATGATTGTATGAGGTTGTTAAAGGCTCTTCTTCAAAACCATCAATGATGTTTGCAATATCCCCTAATCTTAAATGACTGCCATCTTCTCGAGGGAGTATTGTTAGTTGCTCAAAGTCAGACTTTGTATAAGCTTGGCCTTTAGTTCGTAATAAAATTTCACCGCCTGACGATTTGACAACACCTGCAGGTAAATTAAGAGAGGAATTACTAATTGATTGGGCAACATCATTAAGTGTTAATCCAAATCGACGTAAATTTTTTTCAGATATTTCAATTGCGATTTCATACGGTCTAATAGAGGTTAATTGTACTAAGGAAATGCCTGGAAGACTGGCAATATCATCGCGAACCCATTCCCCTATTTTTCGTAACTCGCCTTCGGGTAAATCTGCAGCAACGATGACACTGATGACCTCCCAACGCATCTGAGAGACAGCAATCACAGGTCGATCGCTATCATCGGGAAAAGTATTAATCGTATCTATACGGGCTTTAATATCTTCACCTAATTGACGTGGATCGTAATTTTCAGCAACTTCAAAATCAATACTAGCGATACCTTCAGTCGCCTCAGAGCTAATACTTTTTATACCTTCAATATCTTGAGTGATTTCTTCAATTCGAACAATAATGCTTTCTTCTATTTCAGCGGGAGTTGCTCCTCTATAAGAGACATTAATGGAAATGCTATCCATTTGAAAAGCAGGGTGTGCTTCAATCACTATTTTACTGAGTGAAGTGATTCCCCAAAGAATAATGGTAAGCATAAGAAGATTTGCTGCAATACTATTTCGAGTGAACCAGCTGATAAGGGCATTCATTGGTTTTTATTTGGGTTTAGATAACTCTTTGAATATAACAATATCTTAATTATGAGGCAAAATAAAATCTAATGAGCTTGGCTATTTGAAAATAGTTTAGGGAATTTGAAAAGTAATAGTATAAGTAAGGTTAATCTGAATAACTTAGAAATAACTATGTAATCTTAATTTAAAAAATAAGTTACAATTTGTAACATATAATTTTGAAAAGAATATCATTTTTGTGAATTGAGTATGAATAAGACGTTGTTATTTTGGTACAATAGCGAAGATTTATAAAGAGTTAGCTGTGGAGTTGGCAGTATCTGCTTATTTTTATTACTTGTTTGCTAAAATTTCATTCAGTTTTAACTCGTTTGATTCTCATTTAAATGCTAATAATAGAAATGCGCCTTAGAACTGAACTAAATGAAAAATATTAAAATTTTTATAATAAACAGTATTGCAAAGCTAGGCTTGTCTGTTGATACTCAGGCAATTAGTGTTGGGGATAATAGAGGGTTTAATTAATGGATAAATTATTGTTAGAAAAAATTGAATCTCTTTATAAATCTTTAAATTCAGTCAGTGATCGTCTCCCAGACAATACAATTGGAACTGTAAATAATAATGATTCTCAGGAAGATAACGATGAAATTGATTTAAGAGAATTATTTGGTATCTTAATTGACAGCAAATGGCTAATTATTTCAATTACTTTAATCATGTTGTTATTAGGTATTACAAAAGCAATTTTAGATGCGCCTGTTTATCGATTAGATGCATTATTACAAATTGAAGAAGCTTCAGCCACATTAGGATTGGGTGATATAGATCCAATGGCTGGGTTGATGGATACTCAGGCTTCCGTAGAAGCAGAGATTGGAATCATTAAATCTAGAATGGTTTTGGGAGAAGCTGTTTCGAATTTAAATATGGATATAGTTGTTTCGCCAAAATATTTTCCAGTTTTTGGTAAAACAATTGCTCGGAAGTTTACTGAGCGCCACCCCGATAAAATTTCTGAACCATTGTTTGGCTATACAAAATATGCTTGGGGAGGAGAACAAATTAAAGTTCAATCTTTGTATGTGCCTGCAAGATGGAAGGATAAAAAAATTACTTTAATTACAACTGGGGAAGGCAAGTTTTCCATATTAGATAGTGATAATGAATTAATAGCCGAAGGTGATGTTGGAAAGCCACTTATCGCATCAATTAAAGATGAAAAGGCTCCTTTTCGATTATTTATTTCATTATTAAAAGCTAGGCCAGGCACACATTTTATTCTATCTAAAATGACTGAATTAAATGCAATAGATTTATTGGAAGAAAAGTTTAATGTTTTAGAAGAAGGTAAACAAACTGGAATTCTAGGTTTTTCTATGGAGTCCACAACGCCCGTTTATGCTATGCAGACGTTGAATGAGATTGCCAATATTTATGTTCGCCAAAATGTTGAACAAAAGTCAGCTGAAGCTCAACAAACACTTGAATTTTTGGAAAGTCAATTACCAAAGGTTAAAAACCAGTTAGAAGTATCAACAACGGCATTAAATGAATATCGGTTGAAAAAAGGATCTATTGATTTAAATATTGAAACGGAAGGTGTTCTTACTGGGGTTGTTGCGTTAAATACTGAAATAACGGTATTGCAACAAAAGAAAGACGAATTAAACCGTAATTTTACAGAATTTCATCCTACTGTTATTGCCATTGATAAACAAATTAGCCGTTTAAGGTCACAGTTAAAGTCACAGAATGAAAGAATTGAAGAGTTACCTGAAACTCAACAAGTTATTTTAAGATTAACCCGAGATGTTGAAGTTGATACTCAATTATACACTGCATTATTAAATCAGCTGCAGACTATAAAAGTGACTAAAGCAGGCACCGTAGGGAATGTGAGAATAATAGATTATGCTGTTCTACCAACCATACCCGTTAAGCCAAAAAAAATACTCATTGTCGCAATAGCTTTAATATTTGGTTTTGTTCTGGGGATAGCAACGGCATTTATTCGTAAAGCAATGAGAAATGGGGTGGAGGATCCCAGTGTCATTGAAAAGAATTTGAATATTCCTGTCTATGCAACTGTTCCTCATAGTGATTTTCAACAACGTGAAAGCAAAAAGCTAAGACATAAAAAGGAAGAAGATATTTATCAATATGACAGTCAAGAATTAAGAATGCAGAATGATGATCAGTATAAACAAATTTTAGATTTACAGGTTTTAGCGTTACATCATCCGGATGATTTAGCAGTAGAAAGTTTACGAAGCTTACGGACTACATTACATTTTGCATTTTTGGAAGCAAAAAATAATATCATTTTAATTAGTGGCCCAAGCCCAGGTATTGGAAAATCATTTATTTCCATTAATTTAGCTGTTGTTTTGGCTCAGACAGGAAAAAAAGTATTACTGATTGATGCTGATATGCGTAAGGGATTGCTTAATAAAACATTAGGGGTTAGCAGAGAACATGGTTTATCAGATTTGATTTCTAGTTCTCTTGAACCAGCTGAAGTTATTAAAACGATCCAGGGCGCAGAGATTGACTTTATTTCTACTGGAGAAATCCCCCCCAATCCTTCAGAACTATTGCTTCATGAGCGTTTTGAGAAAGTGCTTGAAATTTGTAATGAAATGTATGATCTTGTTATTGTCGATTCACCGCCTATATTGGCAGTGACCGATGCGAGTATCATTGGAAGAATGGCAAGTGTTTCTTTGCTTGTTATTAAATCAGGTCAGCATCCAATTAGTGAGTTGGAGTTATGTGCTAAACGATTTAAACAGAATAAGGTGGATATAAAAGGTATTGTTATTAATGATTTACCATTATCTTTATCAACTAACTACGGGTATGAAAAATATACTTATAACTAATCAATTTAACTTTAGAAAATAATTTTTAAGTTAAATTAAGGCTAAAGGTAACTTTCGAATAATTGTGATTTAAAGAGTTGTTTCACTTCATTATAGTGGAGTGATTAAATTAATAAGAGATTCAAGCAATTATCATAAGAAAGAAAGTGTTGGAAACTAAATTTTTTAATCTTGTACTGTTTTTAGGAAATAATGAAAATAACAATTGTAGGAACAGGCTATGTAGGCTTATCTAACGGTATCTTACTGGCACAACATAATGAAGTGATTGCTCTTGATATTGTTCCTGAAAAGGTTGACATGATTAATGCTAAAAAATCACCAATAGAAGATAAAGATATAGAGGAATATCTTTTACAAAAAGACCTTGATTTTAAAGCAACACTTAATAAAGAAGAAGCCTACAAAAATGTAGATTATGTAATTATTGCAACACCAACGAATTATGATATTGAAACGAATTTTTTTAATACAGAGTCTATAGAAGTTGTTATCGCTGATGTGCTTGAGTATGTTTCTAGTGCAATTATGATTATAAAATCAACAGTTCCTGTCGGATATGTTGAACGTGTTAAAAAAAAATTTAAGACAGATAAAATTATTTTTTCCCCAGAGTTTCTACGGGAAGGATCAGCCTTATATGATAATTTATATCCATCTCGTATTATTGTTGGGGAAAAGAGTGAGCGTGCAGAGGTTTTTGCAAACTTACTTAAGCAAGGGGCTATTAAAAAAGACATTCCTGTTCTGTTTACTGATTCGACAGAAGCTGAGGCGATCAAACTGTTTGCAAATACATACTTAGCAATGCGTGTTGCCTATTTTAATGAGCTAGATACCTATGCACAAACTCATGGGTTAAATACTAAAGATATTATTAATGGGATAGGCTTGGATCCGCGTATTGGTAATCACTATAACAATCCGTCATTTGGTTATGGTGGGTATTGCTTACCAAAAGATACTAAACAATTGTTAGCAAATTACCAAGATGTTCCGAGTAACATTATTGAGGCAATTGTTGAAGCCAATAGTACGCGAAAAGATTTTATTGCTAATAGTATTATAAAGCTTAACCCTAAAATAGTCGGTATCTATAGACTTGTTATGAAAAGTGGGAGTGATAATTTTAGAAGTTCAGCTATTCAAGGGATTATGAAACGCCTTAAAGCAAAGGGGATTGAAATAATTATTTATGAACCAGTTTTTAAAGAAAAGGAGTTTTTTCATTCTAAAGTAATAAATGATTTAGATGTGTTTAAACGTATGTCATGTATTATCATCGCTAACCGCATCTCAGATGATTTGGCCGATGTTGAAGATAAGGTGTATTCAAGAGATCTCTTTGGACATGATTCGTGAAAATTAGTTTAGTTTTCCATTTTTTGTTGATTTAGAGTGTGCAAAATACTTCTAGATATTAGTTTAAACCATTAGATAAAGTAATTTTTAATAATATTTATTATGTTTTTAATAATTAGCGTTGTTACATTTATATAGTTTTGATATTCTGTTTTTTTTCTCAGAGAGAATAGCAATGACAGTTTGTCCATCATGCAATAAAGAAGGATGTACGAAAGACGGTATAGTCAATGGTAAGCAGCGATATAAATGTAAATCATGTGATTATAGGCATACGGTAAAATATTTAGGAATAAGTCCAGAAATTAAACGTTAAGCGCTTCATCTTTATCTTGAAGGACTTGGGTTTAGATCAATTGGAAGGTTTCTTAATTGTAGCCACGTTGCTGTCTATAACTGGATCAAGGCGCACGGAGAGTCAATTGAAGTAATTCGGTCTGAAAAAGAAATGGGGATTGTTGAGCTAGATGGAATGCATACATATATTAGTTCAAAAAAAACTATTGCTGGATCTGGTTTGCTGTTGATCGCAATGAAAAAGAAATTCTCCACTGCAAAGTGGGTTCTCGAGACACAGCAAACTGAAAGCGATGAAAAACCATTCCAAGACAAAACATAAGTGATTATTGGAGCCCTTATGAAAAATTTGTTCCAAAGAACTTTATATTTAATTGAAAGAGCCTCTTGCAAAACTAATAAA
>JAGLDH010000096.1 GCA_023145835.1 Methylococcales bacterium | reverse complement strand
TTCCACTGTTTCATCGCTGAGATTGGTTTTTAAAGGGCTCTCAACGTTTGGCGGAAGATTCTTGCTAATCAGGAAAGATTTTGATATATCTATCAAAATGGGTAACTCTCTTCAGATCAAACTGAAGTGTCAAATTAAGTCAAAACTATTCAGTTATTGATGCAGATGAGCTTTTGCAATTAAAAAAGACTCTATTCTGCTATTGATTACAAAATTTCACATCAAAAAACTAATGAAGTAAAAAAGTGGCTTAATCATCTTTCCAATATAACTTAACCATGACAGTATAGACTTTCTCCATGAGTAACAGGTTCAGCTAGCGAAGAAATCAAGAGCCAATTTTTTCATTGGCAATCAACAATTTTTCAAATAATTCAGCTTTTACTGGCGGGCTAGTAAAATAACCTTGGTATTCATCACATCCACTTTTCTTTAAAAAATCCAAGTGATCTTGTGTTTCAACACCTTCAGCAACAACACTTAAATTTAATGACTTTGCCATCGCAATAATTAAATTAGCCAGCTCACCATTTTCTCCAGCAGCATTAATATTTTTGATAAATGCTCGGTCTACTTTTAATGTATCTAGTGGCAGCTGATTTAAAAAACTAAGCGAAGAAAAGCCTGTTCCAAAATCATCCATTGATATCTGCATCCCCATATCTCTAAATGCATTTAAAAATCTGATGGTTTTATCAACATCCGTTATAGTGCTACTTTCTGTAATTTCTAGTTCTACAAATTGAGGTGTAATACCCGAATCAACTAAAGCTTTATGAATCCCTTCAACAAACCCTTTGGAGTGAAATTGTTTAGCTGAAATATTAATACTAACAATCAGATCAGAAAACCCTTGTTTATGCCATTTAGAGGTTTGCTTACATGCTTCCTTAAGTATCCACATTCCCATGGGAACAATTAATCCTGTTTCTTCTGCAATAGGAACAAAATCTGTTGGAGGAACTAGGCCTTTTTCTGGATGTTGCCACCGTATCAGAGCCTCCATTCCCTTAATCTTATTCGTTTTAACACAAACCTTAGGTTGGTAATGAACAATAAGCTCATTTTTATCTAACGCTTTACGTAATTCATTTTCAAGAATGAGCAATTGATGTGCTCGAGATTTCATCTCTTTATTATAAAAACTGAACCGATTACCCCCTTCTTCTTTTGATTTATACATCGCCAAATCAGCCTGTTTGATTAAAGCATCTTTTTCTCGATTTCCCTTCGATGATATTGTGATGCCAATACTACCTGCACCCATTAATTCATTCTCTTGTATATTATGCGGAGCCAATAAGGCATCAAGGAGTTTTTTAGCAACTTCAAAGACACCTTCTTCTGAGGTGACACCTTCAATGACCAAGGCAAACTCATCACCTCCTAGCCTTGCAATCGTGTCAGCAGAACGCGTCACTTTTTTTAAGGAATGAGCAACTGATTGTAGAAAAATATCGCCTACGTCATGCCCTAAAGAATCATTGATTTTTTTAAATCTATCAAGGTCAATAAGAAAAACGGCAACTTCTCCTTCGCTACGATCAGCCATTTGTAACGCATGACTCAACCGATCATGAAATAACGTTCTATTGGGGAGTTCAGTTAAACTATCGTAATATGCTAAATGCTTTATTTTTTCCTGAGCAATATATCTTTCTGTTATATCTTGTGCTATCCCAAGCATTCGAACAACTTTCCCCTCGTCATCTTTTATTAATTCTGCATGTTGATATATGTGCTGCAGTTTACCATCAGATAGAGAGACTCGATGCTCAAGACTATATGCTTTACCATTATTCAAAGCTTGTTGAGTAACAAAATCTACTTTTTGTCTGTCATCAACATACACTTTATGTAAAAAGCTTTCATAATCGATTTCTTTTTTATCATGCATTCCATACATTTTAAAGACTTCATCTGACCAATACAGACGATTATGTTTAAGATCCCAATCCCAATAGCCTAAGCGAGCAACTTTGTGCGCCTGGACTAATCTGAGCTGATGATTATAAAGTTGTATATCAGTCTCATGTGTTTTTAATCCATATCGCACTCGCTGATTAAAAATAGGTAAATTAACAGGCTTAACGACAAAATCAGTGGCACCTGAATCAAATGATTTTTCAATTGATTCAATATCATCTAAAGCGGTTAACATTAAAATAGGTACATTAAGTTGGCTTTCTTGTTTACGAATAGCCACACAAGCATCATGCCCTCCCATCACAGGCATCATCACATCCATAACAATCAAACTAAAGCTATGCTTATCTACCAATTCTAGTGCTTGCTTTCCATTTTCAGCAGTAAGAACAGCATACCCCTCATTTTCTAATGCTTTCTTAATATAAAGCCTGTTCACCAATTCATCATCGACAACCAGAATAAGAATTTCATCCTCTTTTATAAATTGATTTTTTTTCATGAGACATCCTTTTTCAGCATAAGCTCTTGGATAGCTAAACGACTATCTTCAAAATCAGTACAAATCACTTCTATTTTTTGTTCTATATTATCCATTTCATTTAACCGACACTGCTCTTCAGCTTCTTTACAGTTATCAAAAAGCTTTTGTATTCCTAGTAAGGCACTACTCCCTTTTAAAGCATGAAATGCATTTATTAACCCTTCTAGATCGTTTCCTATAGAACATCTTTTCATTTCAGCGGTAAGGGTTGTTCCTGATTCAATAAATGCATCAATGATTATCCCGGCATCATTGCCCATCAGATCTGTTGTTTCTTCAAACTTATTGATATTAATGATTTCAGCATATTGATCTAACTCATCTAATCTTTCTTTTGAAGTATCGACGCTATTACTCTGTATAAAGCTTTTTTCATCTGAAATCTCTTTTATGGTTAACCATTTTGACAAAGTACTTGATAAGCTTTCAGTGGTATAAGGTTTAGTTAAATAATCATCCATGCCAGCAGCCAAACACTTCTCTCGGTCACCAGCCATTGCATTGGCTGTTAAAGCAACAATAGTCACTTTCTCTTGCTCTGTTTGAGCCTCGTACTGCCTTATTTTACGCGTAGACTCAAAACCATCCATAACAGGCATTTGACAATCCATAAGTATTAAATCAAACACTTTACTCTGTCTAGATTCCAGTGCTTCTTGTCCATTTGATACAATTTCAAAATTTAAATCAAACATTGATAACATGGCTTTTCCTAAATGCTGATTAACCTTATTGTCATCTACAAATAATATGTTTCCTCTTAATTTTACAAATTCTTTTGTATTATTAAGCTTTTTATCAACAGAAATATTCAAATTTTGAACAGTAGAAATTGCATCATAAAGCAATGTTTGTCGAATGGGTTTATTCAACAATAAATCAAAATATTGATACCTATCAGTCTGTTTATCTAATCCCATTGAACTAAGCAAAATAATTTTAAGATTGGAAAATATTGGGGTTTCTCGAATTTTGACTGCAACCTCTTGTCCTGTGATTCCTGGCATTTGCATATCAAGAAGTAAAATATCATAGGGGCGATTATTTTCAACAGCTTCTTTTAATCGATATAAACCTATTTCTGGGCTAGTTTCCGTTATATTTTCTCCTCCCCAGCTTTCAATATATTTTCTAAGGATCAAACAATTTGTTTCATTATCATCAATCGTTAAAATTCTGAGGTTATCGAGAGAAAGTGAAAGCCTGTTTTCTTTAGTAAGAATATCAAATGATAATTCAAACCAAAATATAGACCCTTTTCCCACTTCACTGGTCAGCCCCAGTTCACCTCCCATCATTTCTACCAAGTTTTTAGAGATAGTTAAACCTAGCCCCGTCCCACCATACTCTCGGCTCGTAGAAGTATCAGCCTGAGTAAATGCTTGAAAAAGAGAGTCCTGTTTTTCAGGAGGAATTCCAACCCCGGTATCCTTCACTTCAAAATGTAACGTTATCTTTTTTTCTGACTCTTTTATCGTGGAAATGCTAACAGAAACTTCACCTTCCAATGTAAATTTAATTGCATTACTAATTAGGTTATTTAAGACCTGCTGAAGACGCATCACATCCCCTTGTAAAAGCGTCTTAGTATCAGGTGGTATAAAGCATGATAGCTCAATATTTTTCTGATAGGCTGATTTGGATAACAATTCTGTCGTATCTTCAATTGATTTTCTTAAATCAAAGTCAATATGCTCTATGTGTAATTTACCCGATTCGATCTTTGATATATCAAGAATATCATTAATAACATTCAGTAACATATTGGCTGAACCATGAGCAATATCAACATACCCTTTTGACTTGTCATCTAAATCAATATAACTCAACAGTTCTAGCATTCCTAAAATACCGTTCATAGGTGTTCGAATTTCATGACTCATATTGGCTAAAAAATCAGATTTTGCCTGAGCCATATCCTCAGCATTTTTTCTAGCCTGAGCCATTTCTTCTTTTACAAGTTCATTGGCAATTGCCAACCCAAACATATCCCCAATAAAAGTCAAAGTATCTAGTCTCGATTGTTCTCTAGAGGGGTAAGGGTCTGTATAAATAAATAAGATTCCAAGCACCTTTCCATCATGTCTAATGGGAACGATATAATGACCATGAGCAGCCATGCCTTCAAAAGAATGCTCGTGATAAGAGTCAGTAAAGCAATCATCAGAAACAATTAATTCTCCCGAAATAGCAGCTCTACCGCAGAGGCATTCACCAAGTTTTACACATTTTTCTCTAGTTAAAAATTCTTCGTTATACTCTCCTTTCGTTACAAACATTTCTAATTCGCAAGCACCTTCAGGCAAAAGAAACACTCCCAGTTTACTTTTCTCATTTAACCCCTCCGCTTTTGAAATTATTATTAATGATTTTTCCGCACGCTCTTTTAATGAATTTTGGCTTTGCAATATATGTGAAACTTCAGCTCGAATCATTGCATCATTTTTGTCGATTATACTTTTTTGTTCCAGCTCTTTAAGTTTTGTAATATCTGTACAAATGGAAATATATTGATATGGTTCGCCCTGGTTATTAATAAAAGGAACGATTGTTGAATCTACCCAATAGTCAGTTCCACCTTTAGCCGTATTTTTAACTTCTGCATGCCAAAGATTTCCTCCTTCAATCGTTTGATACATATCATTCCAAAACTTATCTGAATGTTGGTCAGACTTGAGGGTACGATGATTCTGACCTATCAATTCGTCCAACGAAACTTTAGATATCTCTGCCATTTTAGAATTAGCATAGATAATACTCCCTTGAACATCAGTAATACTCACAACATTATGTTGATCAATAGCATATTGCAGGTTTTGGTGTTCTTTATTTTTTTCTTTTAGCTCTAGCTGCAAACCAATGCCTTCTTTATACTTTTTATTAATTCGAAAAGCAGCTATTAACTGAAAGACAAAAAAAACAGGAATCCAAATTGAAAGCACAGTAAAAAAAACTGAGTTTTCTTTTAATAGACATATTTCAATCGGTAAAGTAATAATTAATTGAAAAATGAATAAAACACCTAAATGGTAAAATAGAGACATTGTTGCAAATGACATAATTGCCATCTCAATCAATAGGATAAAATCTTGGTAGTCCCTTGCTGCATGTGGAAATGTATTCCAAAAAAGGAGTCCCCACGAGATAGCGACTAAGCTTGTTCCAATTGTAAAACGAGTTATAAATAAAGAGTAATTAATTTGGTTTTTATCTGCTTGAAAATATAAAACAGCATCAAACCCTCTTATGCAGGCAATTATCCATACTAAATATATCCATATTAAAGCACTTCCTCCTCCACCAATATCATTTGAATTGATCAAATAGATACCTATAGCAATAAGAATAGCGCCCATTACAGAGGATCGGCAGCCATCATATAGTTCTTTTAGCTGCTCTCTACGAAACAAATTTATTGAATTATTTTTCAAAAGCTTAATACCCTTAAACCAAAGAAAAGCAAAGAGAAAACATCCTTAAATTAAAGATTTCTCTGCCTTAACTCTATAATGATTTATTAAAGTATAGCTAGGGTTTTATTTTTTGGGCTACTCCATCATTATTATCAAACTTGATTAACAAATCACCCATTTTTACTGAATATAATAAAGGTACTTCTATTAATTTTGTAGGTATGCGCCTAAAATTTTTAAGAAGAAGGGGAACGCGTCCACTTATTAATATGAACTATATGAAAAATAAATTGTTTCAAGAACCGCAGACAAAAGTTTGCCTTATCATGTTTAAAAAAAGGTCTACGACAGAAAGCCTGTAGAGAAAAAAGGGGAATACAATGTAGATTGAGTATATATTGTATTCAATCCTCTTTATTAGTTTGTAACCAATAAATACATCAGCATCTTCTCATAAATTTCAGATAAGACTTCCAAATCGTCAACGCTAACATTTTCATTTATTTTGTGAATACTTTCATTTAATGGCCCCAGTTCTATCACTTGTGCACCAGTGGGAGCAATAAATCGACCGTCAGAGGTTCCACCACCGGTATCATCTAAAGTATCAAAACCAGTAACTTGTTTAATCGCAGTATGAGCAGCATCAATTAGCTCACCCTTTTCTGTCAGAAAAGGGTTGCCCGATAAACGCCATTGCAAATCATATTTAAAGTCGTACTTATCAAAGATAGCTTTAGTTCTTTGCTTTATTGTATGTTCATCCAGTTCTGTACAAAAACGCAAATTAAATTGTACTTCCAACTCACCAGGAATAATATTCTCTGCTCCCGTACCACTATTAATATTAGAAACTTGTAAACTAGTGGGTGGAAAAAAGTTATTTCCTTTATCCCATACTTCTTCTGTTAACTCTTTAAGTGCAGGTGCAAAAGTATGAATTGGGTTTTCTGCTATTTCTGGATAAGCGACATGTCCTTGCAACCCTTCAACAGTTAATTTAGCACAAAGAGATCCGCGTCTTCCAACACGAATAACATCGCCAATTTTTTTATCACTAGAAGGCTCTCCAACTAAACACCAATCTATTTTTTCATTTCGTTTTTCCAGTACATCAACAACTTTAACAACACCATTGGTAGCAATACCCTCTTCATCACTGGTCATCATAACGGCGATAGACCCTTTATGAGTAGGGTGATTGCTGATGAATCTCTCAACAGCAGTGATAAAGCAGGCAACGCCACCTTTCATATCCGCCGCACCTCGTCCAAAGAGTTGTCCATCTCTAATGGTGGGTTCAAAAGGAGGTGAATCCCAACGATCCAAAGGCCCTGGAGGAACAACGTCCGTATGCCCTAAAAATGTCAATAAAGGTTTTGAATCACCTCGCCTTAACCATATATTTTGAGTATCTTCAAAATTTAAGCGTTCTTCTTTAAAACCTATTTTTGTTAATCGCTCAGCCAAAACATCCTGACATCCTTCATCTTTAGGCGTGACTGACTCTCTTTTTATTAAATCTTTTAATAGAGCTAATGTTTCACTCATAATACTTGTTGATAATTTTCTGCTGTATATCCTACTATCAATTTTTTACCCATATCTAATATAGGGCGTTTAATAAGAGTGGGCGACTCCTGCATATACTGCAAAGCTGTTTGTTTTGAAACGGTATCCCTTTGCTCATCACTCAATTTACGCCAACTCGTACTCCGTCTATTCAGTATTATTTCCCAACCTACTTTAGCCTCAAAAGAGTTGAGCAAGTCTAGGGTTACCCCTTGTTTGCGATAATCATGAAACTGATAGTCAATATTATTATCTTCTAACCAATCTTTAGCTTTTTTAACCGTACTGCAATTGCTAATACCATAAAGAGTGTGCATGTTATAACTCGCTGTTCAACAATTCATCGATACTAGGAAGTTCTTTATTTTTCTTGGTGTAAGATTTGTATAAATCTACAAATTCCATAAATGCCTGTTCTAAATCAGACAAGATTTCTTCTTCATTTTCTCTCTCTTCAACTGAAACTCCAAGAGAATCTAAGTACTCTTTTTGCAACGCAACTTCACTATTTAAAGATAAAATTGCATAGATAACCGCATTACTTGATAAAGGTTCTGACATAATTTTTAAATAATGTAAAAGAGGGTATTGATACTACCTAAAAAAGATATTTAGGTACAAAAACTAAGTGTTATAGCATAACAGAGCGAACTTCCATCCGCTCAATATAAAGTATATACAAACTAATCACGTAATAATTCGTTCAACCCTGTTTTACTACGTGTTTTTTCATCAACCTGTTTAATAATAACAGCACAATACAAGCTATGAGTACCATCTTTTGAAGGCAAGTTACCAGGAACAACGACAGACCCTGCGGGTACACGACCATAAATAACTTCCCCAGTCATGCGGTTAAATATTTTAGTACTTTGTCCAATGTAAACCCCCATTGAAATAACAGCACCTTCTTCAACCACAACGCCTTCAACGATTTCTGATCTAGCACCAATAAAACAGTTATCTTCAATAATCGTTGGCCCTGCTTGTAATGGCTCTAAAACACCACCGATACCGACACCACCTGATAAATGTACATTTTTACCAATTTGCGCACATGAGCCTACTGATGCCCAAGTATCGACCATTGTACCACTATCGACATAACCGCCAATGTTAACAAAAGAAGGCATTAATACTGCACCTGGAGCAATATAAGAACCATGACGTGCTACCGCATTAGGTACAACACGAACCCCACCTTTAACAAAATCTTCCGGAGAATGTGTGGAAAATTTTGCTTCAACTTTGTCGTAATAACGTGTATTACCACCTTCTATCACACGGTTTTCATTAATTCTAAATGAAAGCAAAACGGCTTTCTTTAGCCATTGATTAACGACCCATTCACCGGTTTTTTTTTCTGCAACACGAGCAGTACCAGCATCCAGCATGTTAATCGCGTCTTCTACTGCTGAACGTATTTCAGCTGATACTGTTGCAGGAGATATATTTGCACGATCTTCAAAAGCTTGGTTAATAATGTTTTCTAAGTTTGACATATATTTTTAGTCTAATGTGTTAATAAAATGTTTAATTCGGTTTGCCGCATCAATGCATTCAGAAACAGAAGCAACCAATGCAATACGAACATGGTTCTTACCCGGGTTTATACCGTTGGCATTTCGAGATAAAAAGCTCCCAGGTAAAACGGTAATATTTTCTTTTGTAAATAATTGTTGCGCAAATTCAGCATCATCTATCGGCGTTTTCAACCAAATATAAAAGCTTGCAGGCGGTTTATTGATAATACACACATCATCCAAAATATCTACAAAAGCAGTAAATTTTTCTCTATATAAAACCCTATTTTCCTCTACATGAATTTCATCTTTCCATGCAGAAATACTCGCGTATTGAGTTGGTAAAGGCAAAGCACATCCTTGATACGTTCTATACTGAAAATACTTTTTCAATATATTAGCGTCACCAGCAACAAAACCAGACCTCAAACCCGGTGCATTTGATCGTTTAGATAAGCTGTGAAAAATGATGCAACGCTCAAATGCTTTATTCCCTATTGCATAGGCCGTTTGTAATAATCCTTGTGGTGGGTTATCTTCATCATCATAAATTTCTGTATAACATTCATCTGAAGCAATAATAAAGTTATATTTTTCAGCTAAAGAAATTAATTTTTGATGCTCTTCTTTTGATATAACCGTCCCCGTTGGATTACCTGGCGAGCAAATAAAGATAAGTTGACAACGCAGCCAAATTTCCTCAGGAACTGAATCAAAGTCAGGTAAATAACTAGTTTCTGCTGTCATGTTCAGATAATAAGGTTCAGCTCCAGCCAGCAAAGCAGCGCCTTCATAAATCTGATAAAAAGGATTCGGCATGATAACAACAGGGTGCTTAGAAGAATCAACGACAGCTTGAGCAAAAGAGAACAAAGCCTCTCGTGTTCCACTCACTGGTATCACCTGGTTTTCAGCATTAACATCCTGCAATGGAATATGAAAACGTTGACTAACCCAATTTGATATCGCCTCTCTAAGTTCAGGTATACCTTTTGTTGTTGGATATTTTCCAATACCATCCAACTGATTTATTAATACCTCATTAATTAAAGCAGGCGTCTTATGCTTTGGTTCTCCAATAGATAAAGCAATATGTGTTTTATTTTGCGGAGGATTTATTCCTTGTTTAAGTTGTTTTAATTTTTCAAATGGATAAGGATGTAACTGATCTAAATTTCGGTTCATTGCCTCAACACTTATTTTGTACAACGAGGCACTTTGCCAATTGACTGAGCTTGCTGATAAAACTTCATTGCTTTAGGCATATGGTCTGACAGTTCTTGAATACGCGTATCATGCGACGGGTGAGTAGACATAAATTCAGCAGACTGTTGTCCTTTACTAGCGCCAGCCATTTTCTGCCATAAATTAACACTCTGTTTTGGATCAAAACCTGCTTTTGCCATTAAATCTAAACCAATAATATCAGCTTCACTCTCATGAGTTCTGCTAAAAGGCAAAATAATGCCATATTGAGCCCCAAGGCCAAGTGCACCGACAGCAAGTTGCCCAAGAGAAGAAGTCGGATTACTAACAGCAGAAACTAATGCAACACCTTGATTAACAGCTGTTTTTTGAGACATCCTTTCATTCCCATGCCGGGCAAGTACATGTCCCACTTCATGTCCCATAACAGCAGCGAGCTGATGTTGATTATCAACAAGTTCAATCAAACCTGTATGAACACCGATTTTATTGCCAGGTAGTGCAAAAGCATTAAGTGTTTTGTCTTCAAACACTTCAACTTCCCAATCGCCACCTGACTCATGGGTAATTGCTTCAGCAATACATTTAACAAACTGAATATACTTGGTGTTCTTACTTAAAGGATTTTTAGTTTTTAAATCATTAAAAGCCTGTAAACCCATTTTATTTAACTCTGTATCTGGAAGATAAATAAATTGAGACCTACCTGTTGGGCTGGTTGCGCAGGCAGTCATTAGACAACTAAATACAACGAGGATTATTTTATTCAACATGAGGCTAGTGTTTAGATTAAAACACTTATTCTAACTTAACTAGATGCTGAGTTATAGTGCAAGATTCACAGATCCTTTAAGAATTGCAGTAATACTTTTTTCGACCCACCTATTTTATCACCTATCTATACAGACAAAGGATAAAGCCAAAAAATCATACCCTTACCCTTTGCTTATTCTTACACGCGGTAAATACCGCCCAAAAATTTGACTAATCCCAATCTGGGTAGTTGTAATCAAAGGGATCTGGATCTGGAATCCATTGGTTTAAACACGCTAAATCTTTTGTACATGGATCTGTTAATGATTTTAAAAAATCAACAAGATACTCTACTTTATTATCATTTAAATTTCTCTTTTTCATATCAAAACTAGATGCATCAAGTGCTTCTTTGGTATTTACAAACATTAGACCTTGATGACTAATATCGTCCTGAGCAAGCTGATCAAAATCATAATTTTCAATTGCATCAGCTGTATTTAAATGATGTTTTATGACTGCTTCCAATGATGTATATGCACCGGCATGAGACCATGGACCAGTCACCTCAACATTTATTAATGAAGGTGTTCGAAATGCAAACATATCTGATTCTTTCCTTGTCTCGCGAGCGCGTCCAAAGTCTTTAGACCCATGCTCGCCATCCCCTTTTCCTGAACCTATTTGTGGCATTGCTAGGTTATGGAAACTTTCATCTGTAAAGAAATCACCAGAATGGCAACTAGCACAGTCAGCCCCCCCTTTATTAAGTGGTTGGAAGAACAATACCGCTCCTTTTTTAGCTGAAACAGAAAGAGCGTCCTTATCACCCTCTATATATTGCTTCCACGGTGTCTCAATAAAAACTTGAGAACGCTCATACTCTCCAATCGCAAAAGACACTTTTTGTTCAGTGATTGTTTTATCATCAAAAACAATCTCAAATTTACCGACCCATTCTTCGTCTTTTTTTAATCTATCAGCCAGCATTTCTCTGGTTGCTTGATTACTATACTCACTGTGCTCGAATCCCTTCATTTCTTCTGGGGATGTAACCGGAAACCGAGCCTGGGCTTGCACTAAATTCTCGCCTGCAGATAAATCAGCCTTATCAATTGCCCCAGAATCAGGTGTACGGATACCTAAGACTCCAACACCATTATTACCTGGAGTCTTATCTAAACTTTCTACTCGCCCATCATGAAACATGAACTGGTCCCAAGCAATAATATTAAACGTTGTTGGCGCATTTCTGGGTATAGGTGAACCGGATATCTTGTGGTCAACACCTGCATTAGTTCTCCCTAGGCCTAGCCAATCAGGCTCATCAGCCTCTACGCCGATAGGCAAAGATAAATTATCACCACCGCCTAATGCTGGGTGGTGGCAAGTAACACAAGCTGAATCCTCGTCCCCACCTAGCGTTTTTGAGAAAAACAGTTCCATCCCCAACTGAGCAATGGGGCTATTAATATCAGGAACTGGAGTAGTTCGATTTTTCAAAGGATTCCCTGTTAATGAATATCTTTTAATAAGTCGCTTCAATTTCCTGTCTAACCTTCTTTCACGCCTTTTTAGGCCAAAAGCATGTGTTGATCCTATATTTTTTCCAACACCCCAATTCCCTTCCAGATCACTTCCTGCACTAACAGAAACGTTATAAACTGTTAGCGTGAAAGCACAGATGTATATTAATAATTTTTTTATTCTCATACTTTAACCTAAAGACTATGTCCTAAAACCATCCAAAGATAAGAATATTAACAGATAATAATACCATCTGTTAATATTAATCCAAACTTTAAGCATAAAGCAAACATGCTTTAAAAAATATTTCTATTATCAACTCAATTGTTACAATTGGATAAAATATTACAATTTCTAATTGCTGTTTAACATCTCAACTTGGTAGTGGGTTAGAAATGTAGTTTTGACTAATATTTACTCATGAGCAACCGTCTTTTGGAGCGCAGGTTTTAACCTGTATTCTTTAGGGAAAAAGCAGGCTAAGGCCTGCGTTCCAATAGATGGATGCGGTTTAAAACATCCTTATTATCAACAGATTCGACCCACTACCCTCAACTTGATATTATCTGACTATCAATAATATCAAGCCTAAATAAACACCCAAAGCTTGCTTTAAAATCTAAAATACTTACGAAAATGTGTGGTGATTTTGTAGTCGCTTTAATAACGAGAATATAAGCTTTCAAATAACTAATAACGTAGAAACCTAATTCATATATACAACATAATTTTGTTTGTTGTTTTACATACAGGCATCTCTATTAATTTCCCATTTATCAATTAATAGAGGTACCCATACGTTTTTTATCTAGGGCGGGATTAGATGCTTGAGTTAAACTCACTGGTTTTTCTTCAACATATTTTTGGTAATTTATTGAAATTTTTAATCCAGCAAATCGCCCAGCCATCTTTATAAGCTTATTTTTTGATTTATCAAACGTTAATTTAATAACGCTTAATGTTCTTTCTTCATATCCATCTTTTACTTTATCTGTATCTAATAAAAAATGATAGTGATAAACTTCATCTTTTCCATTATCCTCAATATGCAAAGGCTTTCCCAATTGACTAAGAACCTGAGTTTTTTGAGGTAAATCCACTTTAATTTTTTGAATAGAATCTGTATCCGCTTTTAACTGCCGTTTCTCTTTATTAATTTTGGCTCCACCTACAGATCGGATCGAAATTTCAAGAAATTCTGCGGGTGCCATTTGAAGAAATAAAGAAGAAAATGTCCAGCGTATTAAACGGTCATCAGAGTTAAAATCCAAATCAAAATAAAATTTGGTTTCTGGTCTAATTACAACGCCATGCTCGTCAATTTTTCGAAACCAATATCGCCAAGATTTTCCAGTATCTAATTGAACAGATGATGTAGGTTGAATTTTTGACAATGATGTAAAATCATCACTGTAGAGTTTAGGATCCTTAAAATGCCAACTAAACACTTCATTAGAGGTTATATAAAAGTTTTGATCAAAATCACTCATTTGTAAATAAGTTTTATAAGCACGTATCCAAGTAAAACAACCTGTTAACGAGCTGATCATTATCAATAAAAAAAACCATTTAAATAACTTCATCATTTTTTACCTATCAATTTAATGTGTCACCTTTGAGTAATTCTTCAAACCTTGGCCAGTGAGTATGTTTTCAACATCAATTTTATCAAATAGATATTGTTTGCCACAAAACTCACAACTAACATCTATATTTTCCCTTTCTTGTAAAACAGCATCCAACTCTTCTCTTCCTAAGCTAAACAGTGTATTTTCTATTTTTAACTGAGAACAACCACACTCAAATTCAACGGGCTCAGGTTCAAAGAGTCTAACTTTCTCTTCATTAAATAATCTATACAACATTTCTTCACAACCTAAAGATAACATTTCATCTTTTGTCACTGTGCTAGCTAAGGCTAAAATACGCTGCCAGTCATCTTCATAATTATCTTGTGTAGGTAATTCCTGTAAGAACAGCCCTGCTGCATGAGTTTCATTAGCAAACAACCAAACACGTGTTTCTAACTGCTCCGACTGCAAAAAATAGTTAGTAATTACATCCGAAAGCCCCGTCCCTTCCAGTGTCACAACCCCTTGATATGGCTCACCTTGCCGTGGCTCTACAGTAATAACTAAACGTCCTTCCCCCATCATTTCAGATAAAGAACCTGCCGATAATTGAGTATTACCTCGAACCAAGCCTCTTATTTTTTGATCATGAGTTGATTGTGCAACCAATGTTTTTAATTCACCAGTACCCTGTACTTGTAGAATTAATGCTCCATCAAATTTAATCGTTGCTGATAACAAAACAGTAGCAGATAATGCTTGTCCGAGTTGTTCTTCTACTGCTTCAGACAACTGTTGATACTGCTTAGTTTCCTTCCAGCTTTTTTGCAAACGTACCCACTCACCTCTTACACCGAGCTCTTCAAATAAAAAACGTCGTAAACAATCTTGTTCATTCATTTATATTTCACTTATTTTATTTAGAAAAATTTTAATTTCATTATAATCATAATTGTTTCTCTTAAATAAAATAGGCAGCGAAGTATATTTTCTTGCTACTGAATATAAGACGAAAAACAAATTAGACATATTTTCAGGGAACCTCTGATTAAGTCGATTAGAATTTAGCGTAGAAAAACTGTCGCTATTTCCACGAAATGAAACGTAATAGCCTCCCTGTAGCGCCGATCTTCGTGGAAAATATTGGCAGTTTTAGCAAGCTACCCTTAGAATATAGTATTCAACAGACTAATAATAGAGATACGTTATACTTTACAAAATAACCCCATCATTATTTTTACTCCATTACGAAGAACAACAATGTCTGAAAATTCTAATATACCTTCTGGTGATAATACACCGATGAAAGTATCAAAAAATCATTTCGTCACAGAAAACCCTATCACTCCTCCTTTTCCTCCTGACTTACAACAAATAATATTTGGGTTAGGCTGTTTTTGGGGTGCTGAACGAAAGTTTTGGCAACAACCTGGTGTTTTCAGTACGGCGGTTGGCTTTTTAGGAGGAACAACACAGCATCCATCATACGATGAAGTATGTACTGGCTTAACTGGACATAATGAAGTAGTAAAAATCATTTTTGACCCAACACTCATTACTTTTCAACAATTATTAATTGTTTTTTGGGAGTCACATAATCCAACTCAAGGAATGAGACAGGGAAATGACATGGGAACACAATATCGATCAGGGATATATACAATTAATGATGATCAACAAAAAATAGCCTTAAAATCGAAAGAACAATACCAAAAAAAATTGCTAGCAGCTGGATTAAATAAAATAACGACAGAGATAATAGCTGCAACAGAATTTTATTATGCAGAAAATTATCATCAACAATATTTAGCAAAAAACCCACAAGGTTACTGTGGACTTAGGGGTGTTGATATTCCTGTAACATAAAACGCTAGGCAAAAAAAAAGCAGTTAATAATAACTGCTTAAAAAGTAATTTTAGGAATAACATAACGCAACTTTTACTGTAGAACAAAACTAAATTTTTAAAAGTTATTATATTCTAACAGTGAACTTGTCAAGTTAATATGCGACATATTGTCGCACTATCAACTTATTATATATATTTCACATCAGTGTTCCCATATCATTCTT
>JAGLDH010000095.1 GCA_023145835.1 Methylococcales bacterium | reverse complement strand
ATGTCCAAAGACTCATTCCACTCAGGCGACTTAATAGAGTGCCACGATTCGTCCGGTTTCAACTCCGCACAAAAGCCGCTACGTTAAAATCTATCTCACTGACTAGACGGCTTTTTGGGAAAAAACTTTAGCTTCCCTCGCGTGCTATTTTAACTTGGCTTCTGCTTGTTCCCTGTCACCTACCGCGGACTAAAAATCATCACTTCGCTGTCGCTCCGTTTCCATAATTTTCAGCGTTTGAGTGGCTTCCAAGACAAAAGAAAAAGTCTGAATAGTAATAATAATTTTTGCACCGCGCTCCAATGCATCTGCCAATTGCTTGGATTTAGACTCATTTGAACCAGCTCGACTAATCGCCACCACCACGCCGTCTTTATGCTCAAAACTAGCAATAGTTTCTTGTAACTGATTATCCAACACCCTTCTATCGGTAATCACAATCACAGAATTAAATAGTGACATGACTGCATAATACCGCATCGGTTTTAGCTCCCTCACGCTTCTGCATCTTTTCATAAGCTTGGGGCTGAGTTGATTGAATATAGTTAATGAGATCTCTTGGGTATAAGGCCAATTCTTTATCATCGCCACAGGCTTTACCTTCAACCCAATGATTAGAAATGAAGTATTGTACTATTTCGAATAGACTGGCAAATATTCAAGCTCTTCGTTCTCAAATTAAACCAAATATTATTACCACTCAAGATATTGAACAAGCTATTAATGAAGACAGAGCATGATTGTTGCCGATACAAACATTATTTCTTACCTTTTGTTACCGACTCCATACTCAGATTCAGTTGATCAACTTTATAAATTAGATTCTGAGTGGGTTGCTCCAACATTGTGGAAAAGTGAATTTCGTAATGTTTTAGCTCTTTATCTTAGGAAAGAAATGATTACTTTTGAACAAGCTTTACAGTTCCAAGAAACAGCAGAGTCTACTATGGCTAATAATGAGTTTGATGTTTCACCCGCTCAAATTCTATCCTTAGTTGCTAAAAGTAATTGTTCATCTTATGACTGTGAGTTTGTTGCTTTAGCCCAGCACCTTAATATTTCACTGCTTACACAAGACAAAAAAGTTTTACGGGAGTTTTCTTCTATTTCAATTTCTGTATCAGATTTCATTAAAACCTAACATTCGAGACTCACTGAGCCTTGAATTGAAAATAGGCTAAAACTGTTTCTCTTTTGGGTCATTTCTAGGGGCATTTATTAGGATATCCTTCCTGCAACTCATTATTGCCCACGCTCTTTAATTTTCTTTTTGCTACCAGCTCAATAAAGTGACCAGCGTGGCTGCTGGGTTTAGCTTATGCACATATTCTGAGCCACTGGTTAAAAAGCTGCCCATGCCTACGGTGGGGTCGTATAAACTGCGAACCACACCTGATTTTGCAGTACTTCATCATCGGCAGAAACAGCAAAGATGTGGTTAAGTGGGCAATATCGTGTGGGATAAAATGTTCCCTTGCGGTTTCGTTTGAAGCTACTGCAAATTTGCGGATTAATTCTTCAAACACCAAACCCATATCGTGATTAAAAATTTTGTTGGGATGTAAATCGACATAGGCAAATTTTTCTATAATTAAATACAGTAAATTAGCTTCATTAAGTTTGTCTATCTAGGTGGTAAATTCATACTTTTCAAAAATATCTCTGGTATTAGGGCTCAAGTTATTAATGTAAGATTCAAGGTTCTTGCGGATGTTATTAGCACCTGCCATTAGCTTAGTTAGGGTATATTTAGAGGAGTTGTAAAAGCTTTGCTTTGCCTTGATTTTTGCACCAAGAGCTTTTCCATCGGGATACCTAACCTTTCTGGCTTCATTTCCTGTTAATACAGTATCTCTGGTGAGCTTTAGTGCGTATTCTAATCTTCTGAGCAAGGTAAAAGGTAGAATGACTTTGCTTTAGTCTGATTGTTTGTAGTCACCGCGTAATAAATCGGCTGTTGACCAGATGAGGGCTGAGGTTGATGGGTTGATGGGTTGAATTCAGGTTATTCAAATAATTAAGGTTAGGTTAAAATTTAATAATAGTTGTAGAAGAGGTTTTTATCCGCAATTTTTTTTGATCCGGTCGCGGCTAAAAACCCCTCCTGCAAAAAAATTAACTTTTTACTAATATACAAAAACCAATGAATGTAACAGAAGCCCTAAAACAACGAAAATCAGTCCGTGCCTTTTTAAACAAAGCAGTCGAGAAAAACAAAATCAATGCAATTCTTGAAGCTGCCAGCCATGCGCCATCAGGTGTTAATACACAACCCTGGCAAGTTGCTGTTGTAACGGGGGTTAAAAAGAAAACACTACAAGAACAAATAGAAACCACCTTTCGTTCTGGCGATAAAGGCAAGGCGGATTATCCCTATTACCCAGAAAAATGGATAGAACCGTATAAATCACGCCGTAAAGCCTGTGGCTTGCAACTTTATTCTGCTTTAGGGATTACGCGTGAAGATAAGCAACGTCAGTTAGATCAGTGGGCAGCTAATTACCGTGCTTTTGATGCGCCGGTGATGTTGCTATTTTTTATGGAGAGCGCAATGCAAACAGGCTCTTTTATGGATTATGGGATGTTTCTGCAGTCTGTCATGTTAAGTGCGGTTGAGCAGGGATTAGCAAGTTGTCCACTAGCATCCCTTTCACATTATCCGCATATTATTAAAGCTGCTCTAGATTATCCTGATGATTCTTTACTAGTGTGTGGTATGGCGTTGGGGTATGAGGATAAGGAGGCTATTGTTAATAGTTACCGGACGCCACGACTTGAGGTGAGTACTTTTACCCGATATTTTATGGATTAATAACTCAACTTATCTTCGTTTAAGTTATTGGAGCAAGGTTTAACCTCGCTGTAGCGATGTAAAAGAAGCTAAAGCCTCTGCTCCAAATATTTTGGCGATCAGCTTTTTAAATCTTTAACAAAAAATAAAACACTATGGGCAAATACAAAACTGTTAATAAATTTCCTACCATCACCATTGATGCTACTTTTTCTGGTTCTTGCTTATATCGCTCAGCCAGTGCCGCATTTAATATCGCAGGGGGTAAGACCGAAAACAATATCACCAATGGTTTCAAGTGTTCTGCCATAGGTATCAAATAAATTGCTAAAAAGGCAAAAGGTAAGCCACTGAGTGGGCGCAATATGGCACCGAGCAAGCCTTCTTTCCAGTGCCTCCAATTTGCATCGGCTAGTTTTACTCCTAGTGTGACTAATGTTAAAGGGATGGAAACTTGACTTAATAACTGCATGCCCGGAAAAATCAATTTAGGTATATGTAGATCAAAGCCATACAAAAGCAATCCAATTATCATACCAATAATAATTGGATTGCTAGCTAGACTTCTGAGTGAAAAACGACGTTCATAAATGGCAAAACCAAAGGTAAACATGCTAATTGATTGAACCAGAAAAAGGACAACCGCATAAGGCAAAATAGCCTCACCAAATGCGAAAACAGCTAATGGAAAACCCATATTTCCCGCGTTGTTAAACATCAATGGCGGACCAAGTGTTTTAAATTGTATTTTTAACCACCAACTGACTAGCCAAGCGATTAGACCAGAGCCAAAAACAATTAACACACCTGCCAGCAATATCTCCCATGCACCTTTTGCCGCACTCAACTTCTCGGATAACACAAAAATCAGTAAGGCAGGGACAAATAAATCCAGATTAATTCGGTTGACCTCAGCAATACCCATTGTTGCCCCTTTCCCATAAAGAAAGCCTGCAAAGGCAATAAAAAAGACAGGGACAACAATATTTAAAACCTCGAACATTTAATTTCCTATGGCTAATGAGCCTCATCCCAATTATTACCCACACCAATATCTACAATTAATGGCACATCCAATTGCGCTGCTGAACACATAATGTCTCTGATAGAGCTGGAGAAACTTTCTACCTGCTCTTCACCCACTTCAAACACCAATTCATCATGAACCTGCATAATCATTTTATTTTCTGATTTAGTTTCTCGCAGCCATTTATCTGTATTGATCATAGCTATTTTTATAATGTCTGCTGCAGTTCCTTGCATCGGTGCATTAATCGCGGTTCGCTCTGCATATTGTCTTCGAGCCGCATTACGTGCGTTAATTTCTGGTAAATAAAGCCTACGTCCAAATAATGTTTCCACATACCCTTGTTCTTTAGCTTGTATACGAATAGTATCCATATAGTTTTTAACGCTCGGATATCGAGAGAAATATAAATCTATATACTCTTGTGCTCGAGAGCGAGTAATACCCAATTGTTGACCAAGCCCAAAAGCAGACATACCATAAATCAAACCAAAATTAATCGCTTTTGCGGATCGCCTCAAATCAGTTGTCACATTATCGACAGCCACTCCAAACACTTCGGCAGCCGTGGCACTGTGAATATCTATACCGTTAGAAAATGCAGTTAGCAACCCCTCATCAGAAGATAAATGAGCCATAATCCGCAGCTCAATCTGCGAATAATCTGCTGCAATCATCTTAATCCCTTTTGGCACAATAAAGGCTTGTCTAATTTTTCGACCTTCAGCACTGCGAATAGGAATATTTTGTAAATTTGGTTCGGATGAAGACAGCCTACCCGTTGCTGCTACTGCTTGATGATAAGAGGTATGAACTCGATCTGTTTTAGGATCAACTTGTAACGGTAATTTATCGGTATAGGTTGATTTTAATTTACTCATCCCTCTAAATTCAAGAATCACCTTAGGTAATGGATATTCAAGTGCTAGCTCTTGCAAAACTGATTCTGCTGTTGATGGCTGCCCCTTTGGTGTTTTTTTCAATACCGGTAACTTTTGCTCTTCATAAAAGATTTCCTGAATTTGTTTTGGAGAGCCTAAATTAAAGACTTTTCCTGCCAAATCATGAGCATGCTGTTCTAAAGCGGTAATATGGTTTGCCAATTCTAAACTTTGTTGTGCCAACATATCAGTATCTATTAACACGCCATTTAGCTCGATACGTGACAGGACGGGAACCAGTGGCATTTCTATTTCTCGATACAACTTTTCCAGTGCATCATACGTTTTTAACTTTGCAGAAAGCACTTGGTGCAATCTTAAAGTAATATCCGCATCTTCTGCAGCATAAGGGCTCGCCTGTTCTAAAGGAACTTGTGAAAAAAGGATTTGTTTAACACCTTTACCCGCAATATCTTCATAATGAATCGTTTCCAGCCCTAAATAGACTTTAGCCAGATCATCCATATTGTGTTTTGTCGCAGTACTATTTAATACATATGATTCCAGCATCGTATCATGCTGAATACCTTGTAATTCAATATCATAATTGGCTAAAACATTTGCATCATATTTTAAATTCTGTCCCAATTTCGGTAAGTCTTTATCTTCTAATAAGGGCTTAAGATCATTTAATATTTTTTCTCTATTTAACTGTAATGGAGCATCGACATAATCATGAGCTAAAGGTACATAGGCCGCCTTTCCTTCTTCTATTGCAAAAGAGACACCTACAATTTCTGCTTGTGTGTAGTTAAGGCTTGTTGTTTCCGTATCAAATGCAAAAAGCTTTGCCTGCTTCAACTGCTTAAGCCATCCATCAAACTGTTCTTGTGTCAGAATTGTTTCGTATTCTTTTTCTATATCAACTGGCGTTTCTTCTACAACAACGTCGTTATTATTATCATAACTTGTACTTTGGCTAGGCACATTTAATATTCGTAGCCATGCTGAAAAGCCCAAATACTCTAGTTGGTGTTTAAGCTCCGCCTTATCCTGCTCTTGACACTTAAGATCCTCAATCACATAAGGTAAACCAAGATTACACTTAATCGTTGTTAATTCTCTGGATAAAGGCAACTGATCCAAGCTTGCTCGTAAATTTTCTCCCACTTTACCTTTAATTTGATCAGCATTTTCTATCAGATTATCTAACGTTTTATAAATTCCCAGCCATTTTGCGGCTGTTTTAGGGCCAACTTTTGGAACCCCTGGAATGTTATCTACTGTATCGCCCATTAACGCTAGATAATCAATAATTTGATTTGGTTCAACACCAAATTTTTCCATTACTCCATCAATATCCATTGTTGTATTTGACATGGTATTTTCTAAAGTAATTTGTTTTGTTACTAACTGAGCCATATCCTTATCGCCCGTAGAAATAACAACATCAAACCCTTCTTTTACAGCATCTTGAGCTAACGCTCCCAACACATCATCAGCCTCAACACCTGATTCCATTATCAAAGGTATACCCATCGTCCGAATCAGATTATGCAATGGCTCAATTTGAACCCTTAAGTCATCTGGCATAGGGGGGCGATTAGCTTTGTATTCATCGTACATCTCATGCCGAAATGTTTTACCAGGTGCATCAAAAACGACTGTAAAGTAATCAGTTTTATGATCATCAAATAATCTACGCAACATATTTGCCACACCATAAATAGCATTCGTTGGCTCCCCTGCAGAATTAGTTAATGGCGGAACAGCATGATAAGCACGAAATAAAAAGGATGAGCCATCGACTAAAACTAAGTGTTTTTGTGATTTATTGGGCATAATTGTTTATATTACTCATTACAAATGATTGAAAAATCTTAACAAGAAGATTGTTATTTGGTGTATTAAACACTTGATTTAAAGAAAGATATATAAATAAACTTGTAATTCATGAGATTATCACTACTCTCTAAATAATTATAGCCTCTAACACATTGGTTATAGTAGGGTAATAGCTCTTAATCTAATGCCTCAGCATCCATACTATTTTTTACGATCATAATTCTAACAATTTAGGAAACACTAGAATGAAAAAATTATTAATTTTCTTAGCTCTATTCTCTTTTAATGTACTTGCAACCCCCGTTAATATCAATAAGGCTGATGCTAAAACACTTTCAGAATCATTAAAAGGAATTGGTATAAAAAGAGCAGAAGCAATTGTAAAATATCGTTCTAAAAATGGACCTTTTAAATCACTTGATGACTTAAGAAATGTAAAAGGAATTGGAGATCAAATTATAAAAAACATTGCTTCTGACACGGGTCTTTCTGGCTCTAAATCGAGAAAAACAAGTGCTGCCAAAACGACCAAATCAAAAAATACCAAAAAAGATGTAGAAAAGAAAACAAAGAAAGCAAAATCAACGAAAGAAGCTACAAAGAAAGATAAGAAAGCTAAGAAAAGTACAGACAAGAAACCCAAAGCTAAAAAAACCAAAAAAAGTAAAAAAAGTAAAGCTAAAAAAACCAAGAAAAGTACTACCAAAAAATCGAAAAAAAAATAATGCTATAGTTTTAATAAAATAATTTTATTTTTAGTCTGTAATTTTTGCTGAAATAGTTTCAATAGGACTATTTCAGCAAAGCCTCTCTCTTTATTTGTAAGCTTGTCGGTAAAAAAAAATCAAAAGAAGAGGCTTTTATATCAAGTCTCATCATTCTTCTACGTATGCTAAACTACTCTGCATGCAAGAAACAAATACACTTCAAATTTTTGACCGTATCTGCACTATCATGAGAGCAGATGAAAGAAAAAAATATGCTTCTGCTGGTTTACAACCAGTACACGGGCAAGTGCTTGAGTATTTATCCATCTGCAACTCATTCAGTAATACACTTATTTCTGTTTCAGAATATCTAAACCTAACAAAAGGGACTGTTTCTCAATCTATTCAGGTTTTACAACGAAAAGGTTATTTAAAAAAACAACAAGACGAAAAAGATCGCCGGATAACTCATCTTAAATTACTTCCCGCGGGCAAACGTTTACTAGAGGAATGTAAACCTGTTGATTTATTTAATCAAACCAGTATTAAAACAACGCCTGAAAGCTCTACTGCACTCACTGAATTTTTAAACAAAACACTCAGCTCTTTACAAAAAGCCAACAAAATAAAAACATTTGGTATTTGTCATACCTGCCTCTATTTCAGTACAGAAGGTGACTACTATCACTGCTCTGGCAGTGATATTTCAGAATATATTATATTGAGTGCTGAAATAAATAAAATTTGTAAAGAGCATATCCCAAATAACCTAACTAACTAAATTAAAGAGAGCATCCATGTTTGACCAAAAATCAATTGACGATATTGCTAACCGTTTATCTAATGCTATTCCGCCTGGCTTATCAACTATGAAAGAAGATATGGAAAAGAATTTCCATGCTATTTTACAGGGCGCACTAGGAAAGTTAGACCTTGTGACTCGCGAAGAGTTTGAAGTACAAAAAGCCGTGCTAGCAAAAACCAGATCAAAGCTTGAAGCATTAGAAAAAACTGTGGCTGACATTGAACAACAAATAGTACAACAAGCTGAAACAGAAGAGAGTAATCAATAATATTTAGTCAATTCCTGAATGTCATTAGCAATAGTCTATAGTCGTGGGCGATCAGGAATCGATGCCCCTTTAGTGACTGTAGAAGTTCATGTATCTAATGGACTTCCTTCTTTAAGTATTGTTGGACTACCTGAAACTGCAGTTAAGGAAAGTAAAGACCGGGTTCGCGGCGCTATTATAAACTCCCACTTTGAATTTCCAATTCAACGTATTACCATAAATTTGGCACCTGCTGATTTACCCAAAGAAGGTGGTCGATTTGACCTTGCTATCGCTTTGGGTATTTTGGCAGCTTCAGAACAAATCCCCAAAAACCAACTTAATCAATACGAATGTGTTGGCGAATTGTCACTGAGTGGAGAACTCCGTCCAGTCTTTGGTGCGCTCCCTATTGCTATCCACACACGTAATGCAAAAAGAAAACTAATACTTCCCAAAGAAAATAGCACTGAAGCTGCTTTAGTTAATCAAGTAGAACTCTTTCCAGCAAGTAGTTTACTTGAAGTTTGTGCCCACCTCAGCGGACAAAAATCGTTAGATACCTATTTCCCACCAGAAGTTAAAAAAACACACCAGGAAACACTTGATTTTTCTGATGTTCAAGGCCAATTTCATGCCAAAAGAGCATTTGAAATTGCGGCGGCAGGCTCTCATAACTTATTGATGCTAGGTCCTCCAGGTACTGGAAAATCTATGCTAGCGTCTAGATTACCCAGTATTCTTCCCGATCTAACAGAAGGACAGGCACAAGAAACAGCTGCCGTCGCCTCTATTAGTGATGTTGGGTTTGACATTGCCCATTGGCTAAGACCTCCGTTTAGATCACCTCATCACACAGCATCTGCTGCTGCCTTAGTGGGTGGAGGCAGTAACCCCAAGCCAGGTGAAATTTCTCTCGCTCATAACGGAACACTATTTCTCGACGAACTTCCTGAGTTTGATAGAAAAGTGTTAGAAGTACTACGAGAACCTTTGGAAACAAGGCATATCACCATCTCGCGTGCCATGCGCCAAGCAGATTTTCCTGCTGCATTCCAATTAATTGCAGCAATGAATCCCTGCCCTTGTGGTTATTTAGGTGATGCATCAGGACGTTGTCACTGTACTTCCGAACAAGTTGCAAAATATAGAGCCAAGATTTCTGGCCCTCTGCTAGATCGTATTGATATGCACCTTGAAGTCCCACGTGTTGCGCATGAGGTGCTTAGAAAGGGATCTCCAGAAGGAGAAGAAAGTAGTGCTGAGATTAAATCTCGAGTAACCGCTGCACAACAAATTGCCATCACTCGTCAAAACAAAGTAAACTCAAGGCTTTCAGCCGCCGAAATTAAAATAAATTGCACCTTGTCAGAACAAGGGCATTCTATTTTAGAACGTGCGATGGATCAATTCGGCCTTTCTCACCGCGCTTATCATCGTATTTTAAAATTAGCCAGAACCATTGCTGACTTAGCTCACTCAGAACAAATAGAAATCCCTCATTTAAGTGAAGCAATCGGATACAGAAAGCTAGACAGATCAATTTAATCTTCAATAAATGGCAAAACTAAACCCTCAGCAGCAAGAAGCTGTTAAAACAATCGATCATCCTTTATTAGTACTAGCGGGTGCAGGTAGCGGTAAAACTCGCGTGATTACAGAGAAAATTGCTTATTTAGTTCAACAAGGGACACCTGCTCGATATATTGCAGCCCTCACCTTTACCAATAAAGCCGCCAGAGAAATGAAAACTCGAGTTGGAAAATTATTGGATGATAAACAAAGCAAAGGTCTCCGCGTTTCTACCTTTCACTCTTTAGGATTAGATATTCTACGTAAAGAAGGTAAAACACTCGGTTATAAATCTGGACTGACCTTATTTGATGACCAGGACAAACTCACCTTATTACGCAATTTGATTGCTCATGGTTCAACAGACTGCGATATTGATGATGTTGAAGTCTATAACAGACAAATTGGCACATGGAAAAATGCATTTATTACACCAGAACGCGCGATTAGCACAGCAACGCCTGAAAATCACACCATTGCTTTACTTTATGCAGATTTTAATCGTAATTTAAAAGCATACAACGCCGCAGACTTTGATGATTTAATCTTATTACCGGTTTTATTGTTTCAAGATCATCCCGTCATTTTAGAAAAATGGCAGAATAAAATTCGTTATATGCTTGTGGATGAATACCAAGATACCAATATTACACAATATCAATTAGTTAAGCTGCTAGCAGGTAATTTAGGTCGCTTTACCGTGGTCGGTGACGACGACCAATCAATCTATGCATGGCGTGGCGCTCAACCCGAAAACCTCTCCCAATTAGAAAAAGATTATTCACGCCTTAAAGTGATTAAGTTAGAGCAAAATTACCGATCAGCAGGCCGTATTTTAAAAGTTGCAAACCATCTCATCGCGAATAACCCTCATGCGTTTGAAAAAAAATTATGGAGTAATCTTGGCTTTGGCGACCCATTAAAAGTAATCAGCCATAAGGACGATCAAATTGAAGCCAATCAGATAGTCTCAGAAATTATTCACCATAAATTTAAACATGGAGGGCGCTATTCAGACTACGCTATTTTATATCGAGGCAACCACCAGTCTCGTTTGTTTGAAAGAGGCCTAAGAGAAAACAATGTGCCCTACTTTATTAGTGGTAGCACTTCATTTTTTGCTTATTCTGAAATTAAAGATATTCTTGCCTACCTTCGCATTTTTGTTAATCAGGATGATGACGCCGCATTTTTACGTATCATCAACACCCCAAGGCGTGAAATTGGCCCCACAACCATAGAAAAATTAGGTGCTTATGCCAACAAACGTCAGATTAGTTTATTTGCAGCTTGTTTTGAGCTCGGTTTAACTCAATCATTACCTGAAAAGTCAGTCCTTAGGCTAAGAAAATTTACTGAGTGGGTTGTTGATACTGCCGATAAAATAGAGCGTGGTGATACTTTTACTGTAATCGATCAATTTATCAGCCAAATCAACTATGAAGCATGGTTACAAGAAAATAGTAAAACACCATCTGCCGCCGAAAGAAAAATCAAAAATGTTTATGATTTAATTGAATGGTTAAAGCGTATTGCAGATAAAGAACCAGAAAATGAAAAAACACTGGCTGAAATCATATCAAAAATATTGTTAATGGATATTATGGAAAGGAATCAGGAGGAGGATGTAGGAGACCAAGTGAGTTTAATGACCTTACATGCATCAAAAGGGCTGGAGTTTCCTCATGTTTTTTTAATTGGTATGGAAGAAAATATATTACCGCATCAAAACAGTATAGAAACTGATAATATTGAAGAGGAAAGACGACTTGCTTATGTTGGAATCACTCGCTCTCAACAGAGTTGTACCTTTAGTTATTGCACCCATAGAAAAAAGTATGGGGAAGTCACAGAATGTGAACCTAGCCGGTTTTTAAATGAACTGCCAGAAGAAGACTTAGAGTGGTCAAATAAAAAACAGCTTGATCCAGAAGAGATAAAAAAACGGGGTAAAGCTAACCTTGCTGGTTTAAAAAGTATGCTGTCTTAAAGGACAGATGAGCAACCTTTTGCTCGCCTCAATGGTTTATTTAGGACTGAGGATGAAATAAAACCCGAAACTGTCGTAGGTTTTTTGTTCAGTTTCAAGGCGTAAAAATAGGTGCATAGCAAGCCATGAAACTATTTTTACAACACAGAAACTGGACAAAAAGACAAGTTAGTTTCGGGTTTTATAAAGTTCGTAGTCCTTAGTTAAAGACGAAAGAGAGTAATTCCTCTATCATCTAAGAATGAATAAAGAAAAACGTCTCGACATTTTTGATCGTTTAGCAGAAGCCATTCCAAACCCGGTGACTGAATTAAATTACTCAACATCCTTTGAATTATTAATTGCTGTTGTTTTATCTGCCCAAGCAACAGACAAAGGAGTCAATAAAGCAACTCTCAAACTTTTCCCTATCGCCAATACCCCCCAAACTATTTTAGATTTAGGCCTAGATGGATTAAAAGAATATATTAAAACGATTGGCCTCTTTAACACCAAGGGCGCAAATATAATAAAACTTTGCCAAAGACTACTAGATGAACATCAAGGCCAAGTACCTCAAACAAGAGAAGAACTTGAAGCATTGGCAGGTGTAGGTCGAAAAACAGCCAATGTGGTTTTAAACACAGCCTTTGGAGAGCCAACGATTGCAGTAGATACTCATATTTTTAGAGTATCTAACCGAACGGGGTTGGCAAAAGGAAAAAACGTATTAGAAGTTGAAAAAAAATTAGAAAAATGGGTGCCTAAAAAGCACATAATTGATGCTCATCACCTTATGATTCTACATGGCCGCTATACCTGCATCGCTCGCAAACCAAGGTGTCAGAGTTGTACGATAGAAAACCTATGTGACTTTAAAGGTAAAACTGTGGACTAAGCTGTGGCTTTATTATGGAAGGAACTCCATTTATTCTGTATAGTCATATTCGTTAATAATAATTATAAGACCACTTGCTTTGATACAAAATGCAATGTATCAATCTTAAAAAAACATGCTTTATTTGAAGAGAGAAAGAGAGAAAGAGACCATGAAAAATAAAATATTAAAAACACCTTTAGCTGCAGCAATAAGTTCTGTTGTCGTTTCTGTATTAACTCCAACTGTTGCAAGTGCAGACATTGACCCATTTGCTGTTTCTGAATTATCTACTGGTTATATGCAAGTTGCTCAAGGATATACCGTTGTTCCTTGGGAAGGGGAAAAAGCCAGCGAAGCCTCCTGTGGTGAAGGTAAATGTGGTGAGGGAAAATGTGGTGAAAATGATAAAAAAGCCGAAGAAGCAACTGAAAAAGCAACAGAAGCTAAATGTGGTGAAGGTAAATGTGGCGACATGATGGATGGTGACAAAATGAAAAAAGGTCTAGAAAAATCATGTGGCTCAATGATGAAAGGAAAAGAAGGTTCTTGTGGCGTTATGGATGATGACAAAGACAGTAAAAGTGGTGGTATGGACATGGGTGGCAAAGACGGTGAAATGTCTTGCGGTGCCATGATGGAAAAGATGAAAAAAATGAAAGGGATGATGAAAGACGGCGAAATGACCTGTGGTGGCATGATGGAAAAAATGAAAGACATGAAAGCTGGAATGGACATGGGGGGTAAAGGAGATATGGATATGGGAGACAAAAAAAGTGGTGAAATGTCTTGTGGCGCCATGATGGATAAATAAAAAGTCGTGAGCCTGTTTTTTTACTTAAGGAGTCTTTGATTAAGTCGATTAGAATTTAGCACAGAAAAATAATTGGACTTAATCAGAGGTTCCTTAAGAAGAGATCATTCTAAAAAGACAGGCTTATACTCCTTAGATATTTCATGTTGGTCGGGCTAGATAATAAAAAAGCTAACCTGACTACAATAATAAATTGAGGTAATCAATGAAGAGCACAGTAAAAAATTTAGTTCACCACTCAGGTCTTGGCTTAAGACGCTCTTTTTTGACAGAAATCATTGAAACGCTCCCCAAAAATGTTAGTTTTTATGAAGTTGCTCCTGAAAACTGGATTACTATTGGTGGAAAATTAGGCAAACAGTTTAGAGCAATGACAGAACGTTTTGACTTCGTTTGTCATGGACTCTCACTATCTATAGGAAGCACCGACCCTCTAGATGAAAAATTCGTCCACGATGTTAAAGACTTCATGCATCAACATCAAATTAAATTTTATAGCGAACACCTGAGCTATTGCAGTCATCAAGGTCACTTATATGATTTAATGCCAATTCCTTTTACTTCAGATGCTGTCACTCATGTTGCAAAAAGAATCCAACGTGTTCAGGATATTCTCGAACAAAAGATAGCTATCGAAAACGTTTCTTATTATGCTGCTCCTGGGCAGGAGATGAATGAAATTGACTTTTTTAATGCTGTCGTTAAAGAAGCTGATTGTGACATCTTAATAGATATTAACAACATATATGTCAATAGCATCAATCACGGTTACGATGCAGAGGATTTTTTACGCTCTATTCCTGCAGATCGTATAGCTTATGCTCACATTGCAGGACATTACGTTGAAGCCGATGATTTTTTGGTCGACACCCATGGGGCAGATGTCATTGACCCCGTCTGGAAATTATTGGCTAAAGCTTACGAGTTGCATGGTGTGTTCCCAACATTACTTGAACGTGATTTTAACTTCCCATCACTCGACGTTTTATTAAAAGAAGTAGACACTATTCAATCTATTCAAAATGCGTGGGATACCCAGCATAAACAAAAATTAGCATAATATGAAGGTAGATTTTAAGGCTACACAAAATGAGTTTTCTGCCTATATTAGAGACCCTTTTAACAATCCGCGCCCAGCAGATGTTAAACAAAAAAGAATAGAAACTTATCGTGAGTTATTTTTTAATAACATTAATAGTTTTTTAAGTAGCAATTTTCCTGTCATAAAAACCATCTTAAATGATAAACAATGGTTTGACTTAGCTCAGGATTTTTTTTCAAACCATGTCAGTACGACACCTTATTTTTCTGAAATTCCTGAAGAGTTTATTGATTATTTACAAAATGAACGCAAAAATGATGATGATCATCCTTTTTTATTAGAACTTGCACATTATGAATGGGTTGAAATGGCACTTTCTATTGATAAAGAAGAAATTATTGCTAATACACCCCATTTTATTGAACGTCTCCCGCAACAATTTATTTCAGTATCGCCTCTAGCCTGGCCATTAGCTTATCAATTCCCTGTTCAGCAGATTTCCCCTTCATTTTTACCTGACACACCACCTGAAGATCCGACTTATCTACTAGTTTATAGAGACATTTCTGATGAAGTTAACTTCATTCAGCTCCCTCCTATCACTTTCAGGTTACTACAAATTGTGCAAGAACGTGGGTCAATATCTTGTGAAGACTGTTTAAATCAAATAGCTCAGGAGTCTGCACATCCTGAGCCAGATAAAATGCTTGCTTCTGGGTTATCTGCCATTAAAGACCTTGCTGAAAAAAATATTATTCTGCAGCATCATTCCTCTTAAAAGAATGCACCCAAACCAAATCATCTTCATTCCAAGTCATTCCTGCATGCATTTTTAAAATCAACCCTTTATACATTTCAAGACTAGGATAACCCTCTGCATTAGCATCAGCATCTGTCATATCCCCTAACCGTTGTCGCTCTAATGAAGTTGCAATAAAAGGAACGCCATCCAGCTCAAATGTTTCTCCTGGGTAAGCGTAAACACCATCTCTTCGCTGTTGTGTTTTTTTCCCACTTAATGATGCTTCAATTAATTTAGGGTGCCGAACAAGCCGGTCAATATCACATGATTTTTCTGGGTAATCAGTCATTTAAATCTCCATCGTAAAATATCTCATTTTACGCGATAATAGACTTACTCTTTACCCTCATTTTGGTTTATACAGCATATGCGTTATTTACATACAATGGTACGAGTTAATAGCTTAGATAAATCGCTAGCATTTTATTGCGATAAACTGGGTCTAATAGAAGTTAAACGATTTGAAAGTGAAGAAGGCAGGTTTACTTTAGTTTATTTAGCAGCTCCTCTAGATAAGAGTCATGCTGAAAAATCTGAAGCCCCAACTCTTGAACTGACTTATAACTGGGATTCTGAAGAATATGAAGGTGGTCGCAACTTTGGACATCTCGCATATGAAGTAGATAATATTTATCATTATTGCCAAAAATTAATGGATGCAGGCGTTATCATTAATCGCCCACCACGTGATGGTTATATGGCTTTTATACGTTCTCCAGATAACATTTCAATAGAACTGCTACAAAAAGATGACCCTCTTGAAAAACAAGAACCCTGGGTTTCTATGGAAAATACAGGGACTTGGTAAAGTCTTAAACTTAATTAATAAAACTTAAACAAATTACTTATGCAAGAAGAGCTAGAAGAAAACTCAGAAATTAACATTGACCGTCATCCTCTTATTACCATTGGATTATTAACTGCGGGTACTCAAATAGGATCAAAACTTATCCAAAAAATGGGAAAACATCCTGTCGCACTTTTTGCTATGGGTATAACAGCTGGAGTTTATACCTATAAAAATCGTAAAGAAATCCTAAATGAAGCACAGCACTTAACCAAGCAAGGAAAGAATCTATTTTCTCAATCATCAGAAATTGAATAGTGCCTTGATTCTATAAAATACATTGATAGATTCTATACTTCGCTCCAGTAACCGCGCGAAGTATCTATTCTCTCTATATCTTAACCCACCTCATTTAACTCGGTCTTAAAGCTAAATACAGTCAAATAAGGAAGTATTTTTAAATAATTATATTAATATTTTCTAATATATATTAAAATCAGGCTAGACTATTAAAAAACCGATTATCTATATAAGCTTTTACACATTTATCTTTGGCATTTTTTTAAACAATCACCTGGTTAATAGAAGGCTATGCTGCTATTAATCCAACGATGAAGAAAAAAATCAAGCAAACTGTAAATGTTTATACATAGAAACTTACGGTATTTTACTTAATCTATAATCCCTAACAATTAATATTCAGGAGAAAAGTCTATGTTAAAAACTATAAGCACTTTGATTCTTACACTCTTAATGACATTAAATACTGTGTCAGCAGAGACCTTAAACAATTCTAATGTACCGAAAAAAAAGCAGACCCAAGCTGGTTTATACCTCAACTCTATAGATGCTCATGAAATATTAAAAAAAGAAGCTAATAAAATTCTATTTCTTGATGTACGTACTCGAGGCGAAATTGCTTATACAGGAATGCCAACCGCAGCCGATTCTAATGTTCCCTTCAAATTTACTAGCAAAAAATATAAATGGATTGATAAAAAGAGCATGTTTGGTATGACTCCCAACCCTAATTTTGTTGAAGCCGCAACTCAACGTTTACTGCAAAAGGGTCTAAATAAGAATGACAAAGTATTTGTTATGTGTCGTTCTGGTGGACGTAGTGCTAAAGCAGCAGATGCTCTAACAGCAGCCGGCTTTACTCAGGTTTTTTCCATTATTGATGGCTATGAAGGTGATACTGTAAAAGAAGGTGATAAAAAAGGAAAAAGAACAATTAATGGTTGGAAAAATAGTAACCTAGCTTGGAGCTTTGCTTTAAATAAAGACAAAATGTATTTAGAGAGCAAAGAAAAAGATAAGGATGATAAATCTAGTAAAATGTTAGAAAAAATGGATACTAATAATGACAATACTGTGAGTGAAAGTGAATTTAAAGCCTTTCATAAGAAAATGTTTGGAAATATAGATCACAATCACAACGGTATTTTAGATGAAGCCGAATTAGCCGAGTTTAAAAAACAGAAAAAACTAAAGAAGGAAAAAGAAAAGCAAGAAAAAGCAAATAGCCATTAAATTCAAACCCGCTATTTATAATAGACTTGTAGTTGTATGGCGTGGCATTTTCTATATAAAAGACACTAAGTCATAATAAATGCCATGCTATATTTATAACACCCCTAAACCACTATGAAATTATCTATCATTGTTGCAATGGCAAGTAATCATGCCATTGGACTCAATAATAAAATGCCTTGGCATTTATCGGCAGACCTTAAAAAATTTAAAAAAATCACCATGGGCTCCCCTATCTTAATGGGTAGAAAAACCTATGAGTCAATCGGCCGTCCGCTACCTGGGCGTAATAATATTATAATCAGTCGAAACTCGGCTTATACGCAACAAGGTTGTTTAGTTTTTAATAGCATTGAAGAAGCTATTTCTGATTGCCAGAAATATGATGAAATTTTCATTATTGGCGGCGCTTCGTTTTATGAAGCAATGCTACCAAAGGCTCATTGTCTCTATCTAACTCAAATAAATAAATCATTTGAGGCTGACACATATTTTCCATCAATAAATAAAGATGAGTGGAGAGAAATTGCTAGAGAGGATATCGATAATGACCCAAGCGTTGATTTTTCTTATAGCTTTTTAACATTAGAAAAAACAGCTTCTTCAAACTAACACTCAATAAGATTAACAACCAAACCACTCCATGACGTTTCTTTCTATTTTGTTTTCATCTCAGCATCTGTTTCTCGCATAGTATTTATAACTTTATCTAAGGTGTTCCCTCGCCACTTAAACTTAGAAGGATCAGTTAGGCGCAGATTTATAGTTTACGCTATGATTCCACACTACTGTAAAAAAGCATCCGCCTCACCTACTCGGTTTAGGTGGGTATTCTTTTGAAGTGCTGTAGAGTCAATAATTTGTGGTAGAGACCGTGACCCAACTGCTTTACCGCTCCCCATTGAATTACGCTTTATACAAGGAACCTGAACAAACCGCCAATTGGATCACCCGTTAAACCCAAATTATGCTCCATCCCAATTTCAGCTGCATTTTCTACTTGTTCTAGATAATCACTTAATACTTCGGCTGATACCCCTGCCGCCAAAGAATAAGCCACGCCAACCTTATATTGATAGCCAGCTTCTGCGCCAGAAATAGGTGCATTTTCTTTGTATAAAAACGCTATAGCACCGACAGTAAATAAAAAGCGAGCTCCTAAGACTGAAACTAACGTTGAAGACTTGCATTATTTAAAATTTTTTTATTCTGATATTTCATAGAGTCATCGTATCCTACGCTTAATTTTTAAGGAAACTCTCCTTTACTATTATTCAGTCTCTTCTGAAACTTTCTTGCAAAAATACAATCTATTCTTATTGGCATAAAATAACTCTTCATAAACATATTTTCATAAAAGCTTCACTCAAGATATAATCGGCTAAACGTTATACTGTTAACCTTAAATTCATTGAATTTATGCTTCAATAAGGATGTCCTATTATGTCTAAACCCTTAAGATCAACCATTGGATTAATACTTTTAGTATCAACGGTTACTGTCGCTTCATGCCAATCTATGATTGAAGTTATGTCTGATAAAGATAATGATGTTTTAGTTGTTAAATAAAAGTAAGGCTAATTTTATAACCTCAGATTACAGTCAGTCGCTATGAAAAAAACAGAGCAATTACGAAAACCAAAACCCTATCAGAAAAAGCATGCACAAGGCATGATATACAATAGTCGCGGGATGTTATTATATGTCTTACCTGTTGCATTAATTCCAGCTACATTTTTATCATTTGCAGTGGGTGATTTTTCAACAATTCTTACAAATGTGGGTGGATGTGCTGCATTTTTATTAGCAGCCAGCCTTTTGCGTAAAGGCATTGCTGCTGAGAAACAATATTTAGATAAAAAAATCACAGGTTCTCCTAAGTGGCCATTAAAGACAGTGGCTTCTACTATTGTTGCCATAACAACCCTATGGGTTGCGTTAATAGGAGCAAATTATTCATTTTTTACCTCGGTAGCATTTGGGTTAGGCGCTTTAGCAGGTATGTTTTTTTTATATGGTTTTGATCCCCGACAAGAGAAAATGATCTCGGGTACTCATGGTTACACTGCAGAAGAAGTTTCCCAAACAGTCGACGAAGCAGAAGCTCAAATAGTAGGAATTGAGCAAGCAAATAAGCAAATCAATAATCGTAGTTTTAATCAACGTATCCGTATGATATGCGGTCATGCAAGAGAAGTTGTAGATATAATTCAAGATGATCCCGGTGATATTAGAAGGGCAAGAAAGTTTCTTAATGTTTATCTTGATGGCGCGTTAAAAGTAACGGAAGGATATGCAGACATGCAAAGAAAGCATCAATCTGAAGAATTAACTCAAAATTTTGATAATGTATTGAAAACTATAGAATCCGTTTTTGTTGAACAAAAACAAAAATTATTAGAAGACGATATTTTAGATTTAGATGTCCAAATAGAAGTGTTGGCAGCCCAATTAAAAAATGAAGGGGTTGTTTAAAAAGGGTGATCAAATAACTTATTTGACCTCCATTCCTTAGTCTTCCCTATTAGCTAAACAATCAAAGGAAAATAACATGAGTGAACAAGATACAACGACTAAAACTGAAGATCTTAACATTCCCGCTAGTGCTGTTTTTGATGAAATAGCGCCAGATATTTCTAAAGATATTTTAGCTTACGATCAGTCTGACGCTGCAAGTAGAAAATCAATTGATGCGATAGTGGACACTCTAGATATTAATGACACCAAGTCCATCATCTATTTTGGTAGTAAAGCACAGGAACAGTTAACAACGATTTCCGACAAAATGTTGGAGGGTGTTAGAAATAAGGATATGGGTGGGGCAGGAGGCGATTTAAATCAAATGGTTATAGCACTACGTGGATTTGATGTTGATAATTTAGACCCTAATAAAAAACCTGGTTTTTTTGCTAAGTTATTTGGTAAAGCTAATCCTATTGCAAAATTTTTACAGCAGTATGAAGAAGTTCGTAAACAAATTGATACTATCACTAACAAATTGGATGCACATAAAACAACATTGTTGACTGATATTACAATGCTCGACAAACTATACGATGCCAATTTAGAATATTTTCATGACCTTGATCGATACATTGCAGCGGGTGATCAAAAATTATTGCATTTAGATGATGAGGTTATTCCTGCAAAAGCAAAAGCAGTTGAAACATCAGAAGTCGTTATTGAAGCGCAGGAATTAAGAGATTTACGTGCTGCACGAGATGACTTGGAACGACGTGTTCATGATCTTCGCCTAACACGCCAAGTTGCGATGCAAAGCCTACCTGGAATCCGTCTGGTTCAAGATAATGACAAGGGCTTAGTCAATAAAATCAACTCCACCATTGTTAATACTATTCCTTTATGGAGACAACAACTGGCAACAGCTGTCGCCATTTATCGCTCTTCTGATGCAGCAGAAACCTTACAATCTGCAACAGATCTAACAAATGAGTTACTAGAATCTAATGCAGAAAACCTTAATCAAGCAAACGCATTAACTCGTAAAGAATTAGAACGAGGCGTTTTTGATATAGAGTCTGTTAAGAAAGCAAATACTACATTAATCAATACCATTAATGAAAGCCTACAGATTGCTGATGAAGGAAAAAAAATGCGTGCCGATGCCGTTCTACAATTAGAAGAATGTGAAACAGAATTACGCAAAACGCTTTCTTCTGCTGCGAGTCGTGTTAAAGAAACAGTCGATAATCAATCTGTTTAAACATTAATTCAGGAGAGAGTCATGGGACTTTTGGACAAACTATTTGGCGAATTTATTGATGTTATCGAATGGCTAGATGATTCTGATGACACGATGGTTTATCGTTTTGAACGATATGGTAATGAAATTAAATATGGAGCAAAACTAACCGTTCGAGAATCGCAAGTTGCTATTTTGGTTAACGAAGGTAGAGCTGCAGACTTTTTTGAGCCCGGCATGTATGCGTTAGAAACTAATAACATGCCAATTATGACATCCTTGGAAAATTGGCCTCACGGTTTTGAAAGCCCTTTTAAAGCAGAAGTCTATTTCTTTAACATGCATCGTTTTGTCGATTTGAAATGGGGAACCAAGAATCCCATTATGCTACGAGACAAAGAATTTGGGCCTGTTCGTTTACGTGCTTTTGGTACCTATACTGTCAGAATTAATGACCCTCTTACTTTTATTAAAGAAATTACCGGAACCAATGGGCATTTCTATACGACTGATATTAGTGATCAACTACGCAACTTGATTCTATCAAGGTTTGCTAATATTTTAGGTGAATCAAGTATTCCTATCCTTGACTTAGCAGCAAATTATGATGATTTAAGTGACTATGTAACTGCAAAAATAGCACCTGAATTTTCAGTCTATGGATTAGAAATCACTAAATTATTAGTTGAAAATATTTCCTTACCACAATCTGTGGAAGAGGCTCTTGATAGACGAACCAGCATGGGTGTAGTCGGAAATTTACGGAATTACACAGAATTTCAAACTGCTGAAGCAATAAAAGCTGCAGCTGAAAACCCGTCAGGTGGAGCATCAGATGGATTTGGTATGGGAATGGGCTTTGCAGTAGCTAATAAAATGGGAGACTCGCTTTCTACTCCCCCACCCGTTCCAGCTCAAACTCTTTACTATGTTGCTATTAATGGCCAACAAACCGGCCCCATAGGTTTAGCAGAGCTGGAAAATAAAATTAAATCAGCTATCGTCAATCATAATACGTTAATTTGGAATCAACAATTAGTGGACTGGACACCCGCAAGTAAAGTTGCTGAGCTTGAAAGTTTATTTTCTATTTCTCCCCCCCCAATACCAACAGATAAGAGTAAATCCTAATAACACTAGCTTAGTAAAATTACGTGAAAATTGAGACTTTAGCAAAATCACAGAGTATAGATAATCATTTTCCATGTGGTCAATGTGGAGCTATGCTGAAATACAAACCAGGAACTCAGCATCAAGTTTGTGAATATTGCAATCACCAAAATGAAATTAGTGCTAATTATAAAGCTATTGAGGAATACGATTTACATCGAGCATTAAATGAGCTAGCAAATGCTAAACCCTCAAAAACTATAGAACAAGCTCATTGTAATGCTTGTGGTGCAAATTTTAAATTTGCTGCTAGTGTACATGCGGGTGAATGTCCCTTTTGTGGTACTGATATTGTAACCAGCCCACAAAAAAACAAACCTATTCCACCCAAATCATTATTACCTTTTTTAATAACAGATACTCAAGCAAAAGAAAAGTTCAAGCATTGGCTAGATGGTTTATGGTTTGCTCCCAATAAGGTTAAAAAATATGCTCGGGAAGAAGCAAAATTAGTGGGGATTTATCTTCCATACTGGACGTATGATAGCCAAACTAATAGTCAATATAGTGGTGAAAGAGGTGATACTTATTTTGTAAGCCAACGTGTTAGTTATGTACAAAATGGGCGTAGAGTCTCTACTGTAAAACAAGTCCCTAAAATACGGTGGAGCCATGTTAGGGGACACGTATCACGATTCTTTGATGATGTGCTCATTGGAGCCAGCTTATCCTTGCCACGACAAATTCTTGATCGGTTACAACCTTGGGATCTTGAAGATCTTGTTCCTTATGATGAAAAGTATATCAGTGGTTTTCAAAGTGAATATTATCAAATTGAGTTAGATGAAGGCTTTGACCGAGCTAAACAAGTCATGGATGGAATTATTAATCGAGATATAGCCTTTGATATTGGGGGAGATCATCAGCGCATTCATCAAGTCAGAACTGGGCATAAAGAGACTACCTATAAACACTGTTTACTCCCCATTTGGTCTGCTGCCTTTTTGTATCGTAATAAATCCTATCGATTTGTGATTAACGGACGAACAGGGCAAGTACAAGGTGAACGTCCTTATAGCTACTGGAAAATAGCTTTTTCTGTTATTCTTGGAATTATTCTTATTGGTAGTGGGTTGACCTATTTAGACCACATCGGTGCTTTTGAACAGGTTGAATATTCAACTTATCCACCGAGTGGCAACTTTAACAGGTATTAAGCTGATAAGCTTATTTTGTTAGCCTTAACCTCATCACCAGTAATCTCTTGATTTTTCTGAAAAAGTTCTGCTCTAGCTTTATTTGCCATAGCTGAAGCTTGCTGAGCGACCTTTACATCTTGAGAAGAGGGACTAGCAGGAGCTAGAGCTGCTCTTTTAATGGTTTCAGCTTTTCGTATTGTTGCAGCAGCATCTCCTGCTATTGCAGCGGTATCAATATTGACTTCTCCACCCACAGCGTAATTCACACCGTCAGCCCCTTTTTGATAACTAAAACTCGCACCACTTGTCGCCAAACCTCCAGCAGCACTGAGGTGAGCCTGTTCGTGTGTTCTTACTTCCTGGTCTCTTGCCTTAAGTTTCTGTACTTCTTGTTGTTTCTGAAAATCATCTGATTCTGGTTTTTCAATTTCCAAGTGCGTTGGTTGAATTGAAGTGTCCTGATCTAGATTATCTTGCTTATTATCAACCAACCTGTTCTGATGAGAAAATAGGCCGTGACTAGAGACGTTATGACTATTATTTGAAATTGAAGAAAACACAGGCATTCAATATATAAACTGAGTATGTAGAAAGTGTAGTTGAACTTGATACTTAAGAATGCCAACTCCCTCACATTAGTTTTTTTTAGCTTGAACAGGTATACACTTAAATAACTACCAACATTTGATAAAAGGCTTAGGGTTCACTGAAATACCAATAAATGAGTAAATACTAGCATTCCAATGAAAGCAAAAAGCCAAATCAAATTTCAGAAGTTATTGAATTTATCTTCTTTAGTTTATTCTCTTGTCTTTCTTGAATCATATCCCATAAAACAGGAGCAATAAATAACGTTAATACGGTTGCAACGGCAAGCCCCGAAACAAAAGTAGATGCCATCGCACCCCAGATAATTGATTCTTCTGGAAAACCCAGTGCCATTGGTAACAATCCTAATGTTGTTGTTAGGGTTGTTAAAATAATAGGCCGTAGTCGAACATCCATTGCTTGATGTATTGCTTCTGCTCTTGTTGCTCCTGCCCTATAAATTTTATTCATAAAATCTATCAGAATTAAAGAATCATTAACCACAACCCCTGCTACTCCAATAATTGCAATAAAACTATTCACTGTAAATAATGATTGCGTCATCAGCTTACCTAAAACCACTCCAATCAGTGCAAAAGCTATTGAGGAAAGAATAATAACAGGCTGAGAATATGATTGAAACTGAGCTGCCAAAATGATGTACATAATCATAATGGAAATAAGAAAAGCATAGGCAAGAGAAGTATACGAGCGCCGTGTATCTTCATGCTCCCCTCCATAAGCCAGGTTTGCACCAGGATATTTATGAGAAATTTTTGCATTAAAATCTTTTACCAAAGCAATAATTTCAGGTGACGAGGTCGATGCATCAGGTTTAATATTTGCTGTTATACTAATGGCTCGCTGCCCTTGATATCGTTGTAATTCTCCTGATTGAAAATATGTTCTTAAATCTGTCACATCACCTAACCGAACTGGGCCACTAGCATGCTCTATAACAGGTATACTTAATGCTTGCCTAGGTGTTTTTATTGCTCTTGGGTCTATTAAAATTTTAAGATCAATTTCTTCATCATTTAACCGATATTTTCCAATATATCGTCCATCCAAAACACTGCCAGCTAATTGCGTCACTTGAGCATTAGTCAAATCATACTCCTTAACTTTTTCATGCTTAATATCAAACCGATAAAGCTGTTTTGGTTGACCTCGCCCATCATGTAATTCCACTAAATTGGGGGCAATTTTTTCTTGTGTCTGTAAAAAATGAAAAATTTCATCTGCTAACTGAGAGATCGAATCAAATTGCGTCCCCATAATACGCACATTAATATCTTTTCCTGTCGGTGGGCCATCTTTTTGAGCATGTATACCCAATGAAAATCCATCTTTTTCAAACCTGTCTTTTAATCGTGTACGCATATTTTCTAAGTGATCTAATGGATTATCAAATTCCTGTTTATCTTTATTCGGCATAGTGACCATCACTGTACCAAAGTTATTTCCAAAAACAGGTTCATAATCTTCGTTAGGATAAAAACCTGCAAAACCAGATGCTGACTCAGCATAACCTTCTCCGTCAGCCATAATAAAACGAGCGATTTGCCTTGCTTTTTTATCGACTTGTTCAATTGAAATTTCTGGTGATCCTTTAATATCGACGTAATAGAGAGTGTAATCATCGGGGAAAAATTTGATATTTATCAATGGTAATTTTCCAGATGCAGAAACAGCCAATATACCTATAGAAATAAAGAGCAAAAAGAATATACTTAATACGCTGAAAACTCTATGTTTTAAGGTAAAAGACAATGCCTTTTCAGTCACAGAACGAGAAAAAATCAGAATAAAATTATCTTGTTCTAATTGGTTTGATAATTCAGTGGATTGTTTTGGTCCAAATTCAAAATAATGTATTGGTAAAATAAGTAAACACTCTATGAGTGATGCAGTTAAGGCAAATGATACTGCAATAGGAATTTGTGCGAAAAATTCACCCGTCGACCCTGACATAATTAACATAGGTAAAAAAGCGGCTATTGTTGTTAGGGTAGAAGAAATAACAGGTATGCCAACTTCAGCCGTTCCTTTAACTATTGCTTGATAAATATCGTTACCTTCTTGAATATGTCGATAAATATTTTCGCAGACCACTATTGCATCATCAACAATGATGCCAGTGACAAGTACAAAAGCAAATAAGCTTATTTCATTTAGACTATTCCCTGTTATATACATTAGTAACATGGTAATCATAAAAGAAAAAGGGATGCCGATTGTAATTAAACCAGCATTTCGAACACCCATAAAATACCAAATAATGATTGAGACAAGGAACATTCCCAGCAACATATTTAATCCCAAAGTACTAAAACCATCTTTGATTTTATTTGTGGAATCTTGAGTTAAAGTTACTTCTAATTTTTCCTGTTCAAACAAGTTTTGTAAGCTATTCAATTCATGAGTAATGGCTTCTTTAATAGTAATGGCATTGCCTTTTTTCGTTTTTATCACTTTTAAAGAAATAACATCTTTACCATTTACAGTAGAAATAATAAGAGGGTCTCGATAATCTAAACCTGCTCGTGTAATTAAATCTTGTAGGCGAATAAAACTTCCATCTCCATCTTTACGAATAATGGTTTTGACAACTTGCCCTCGGTTATAAAATGTTTCATCAACTTTAATTAAGAAATTACTATTCTGACCTTTAAAACTTCCCGCAGGCATTGATATATTCGCATCTTTCAAAGCATCCACGACTGCATTAAAGCTGATGCCAAATTGTCGTAGCTTTTGAGTATCTAGATAAACATGAAATTCTCGAATATATTCGCCAGAAAGTGTCACTTCTTTAACATCAGGAATTTTTTGAATACGAGATTTAACCTGCTCTGCCATTAACACTAATGCTCGATTGCTGTGTTGACCAGCAAGGTTTATAGCAATAACTGGCAATACATCATCAACAGTCACATTATCGATACTTGGAGGATCAATACCATCAGGCAGCTCACTGAGCATGTTAAGAATTTTAAAGCGGACTTCGTTGTATAAGTATGAATAATCAGTATCATCTATAAATTTCAGTCTAATTTGAGATCTTTCAGCAAAAGAAGTCGATTTTAACCACTCTATATTTTCTACAGTTTCTATCTGTTCTTCTAATTTACGGGTAACAAGGGTTTCTACTTCGGTAGGTGATGCACCTGGGTAGTATGTTGAAATAGTAATTTCACCAAAATCAACATTTGGATAGCGTTCAGCTGGCAATTGAAACATTGCATAAAACCCAACAACCGTAAGCAAAATAAAAATTAGGTTAAAAAAGACCTTTTGTTTTAAAGAAAACCGAACAACTTCCTGCATGCTCTATACCTAGTTTATTAAGGAGACTCTGATTTAGTCGATTAGAATTTAGCGTGCAAAATAACGACAGTTTTAGCAAACTAAAAATAATTGGACTTGATCAGGAGTTCCTTAAGGATGAATAATTTTAAATTGATCCCCAGCTTTTAATTCTGGAGATGTTATACGAACTTGCCCATCTTCTGTTTTGCCAAGTAGTTCAATCCTTAATGATTGGCCGTCTTTACGCTTTAACCTAATTTCTTCAAAACGCTTGTCTAATGCATTAGAGGCGATTAAAAAAATGTTAGAAGAATCAGGGATTTTTAGTTTTAAATCAACCCTTAATCCTCCTCGTTGAACTGGAAGATTTTTCTCTAATAACAAATCCACCTGAATTTTTCTAGATGATTCATCAAAAGCAGGAGAAACTCGCTCAATAATTGCACTAACCTCTTGGTTATATTCGGGTAACCAAACAGAAATATTTCTCCATTGTTTCTTTAATGCATTTAGCTCATTAACCGATAAAGCAAAAGGGACTAATAATTTTGAATAGTTACCTACTTTTACAACGGGATTTCCAATATCAATCCACTGCCCTTCCTCCACATAACGTTCATCAACTATCCAGCCCAAAGGCGATTTAATACAATGACGATTCAATGTTTCTTGTTGACGCTGTTTTAACAGTTTTTTACTCAGCTCTGTTCGTTCCGAAGTTCCTAGTAAACGCTGCATTTCATCTAGCTGACTAATAGACACACCTTTTTTTATAACTAACTCTTGATAGCGCTTAACCTGCTTTTGATAATAAAGAACATCAATTTTTGCCTGCTTTATATCATTATTTGTAGATCTAATATCAATTTTAGTAAATGTATCATCAAGACAAGAAACATTTCCATTTTTAGAAATAACATCCCCTACATCAACTAAAACTTGCTTAACTTTTCCTGAAACCTCAGTAGATAAAGTCATTTCGTGTCTTGCTCTACTAAAACCAGTTAGACTCACTTCTCTATAAGATGGTTGAATAGTCGTCCATGTCTCTTCTGCATAAGTAGGAGAGTTAAGTAAAACCAAACAAAGCAATGTGATAATTATTTTTATTAATATGTGTCTAAGATTTCTTTTTCTATTGTGTATCATGATTCTAATGAATAATGTAAGCTAATAATAATTATAAATGGAGGGGTATTATTTTATAGGAATATACACTTCAGTTTTAAGGTTTTCTGGCTTTGTTTTTCTTGGATCCCTATTTAGGTAGACTTCAAAACATGGCTTATCATCTATCTGAAATTCACTTTCAGGTAACCACTCATTAAAGATATATGAATAAGTTTCTTTAAAATCATCATAGGTTCCTTCGTGAATAAATTTAGCATAATTTCCACCAATTATCGTTTGCTTTGTTAAATTATCCTCCTCAGCAATATCTACATCAATATCAACACAAGCATCGTAACGGATATGTTCCGCATCTGTAATATTTGGATCATCATGGGATATTCCAATTCTTCTTATATTTTTATGCATTAATTTATTTGAATAAGCAAACTTCATTATCCTACTCCACGCTTTGGAGGCAGATTCTGAATAACGTCCTGTTTCTCTAGCACAAATAAGTTTAATATCTTCAATCAATATAATTTCTGGCTTCATCTCAATATTTCTATTCAACTCTAATTTTGTTTTAAATGAATTAATCGAAAGTTTTTGTTTGCGAATTTGACTAGGAGTATATAAAAAATGGATTTTAAATGCCTTATTAAATGATGATTGATTTTCATATCCACAATTAAATGCTATTTGAGTAATATTTTCATTCGTAAATAACAAATGTTTAACTGCTCTCTCTAGCAACAATCTTTTTCTATATGCATAGATACTTTCACCAATATATGAACGAAACAACCGATGGAAGTGGAATTCTGAATAACATGCTATTTTTGATAGCAGATAAATATTAATATCAGAATCCAGGTTATTTTCAATAGTTTGAATAACCGTATTCATTCTTTCATGGTGTTTTTTTTTACTCACATTATTTCCAAACAAATGATGTTCCAGAATTTTACTTCTAAATACTCTCTATTACTTTTCCATTTCTGCTGTTTTACTAAAATTCATCTTCTTTTTTATTATTTAATAAGATAATCATATTAGCCTCATATCAAGTAAAAATAGATTAAATAGCCACAGGATTAACTCATTAATCTCATTAAAATCAATGGCTAATACAATATTCTATTAGATATTTAGCTTTTTTTAAAATTATTGATAACACGTCATTCTACTGATAAAGTCAGCCAGACTTTGACCTTGCTCATCAATGAAAGTGTCATTGCCTAATTCTATCAGTTGAATGCGATCCAGACGAAAATTACGAAAATCATTGCGAAGTTCGCACCACCCAGCAAGAGTCCAGACATTACCCCAAAAATATAACCCTAACGGACGGACTCGTCGCTCACTAAATTCTCCATCAGCACGGCAATAACTAAGCATCAAAAAATGTTTCTGATGAGTTGCTTTCCGACAAATATCCAAGGTAATATCAATATCCTCACGCTGATTAAAACGGATTGAAAATAGTTTGTTTTTTTCAATATTATCTTTTAAATCAGTAGGGATAACGCCAGTAATTTTTTCCAGCGCTGATTGTGCTGAGTTAGACAACTCCTTACCGCCCCATGTTTTTATCATTCTGGCACCGACGACTAATGCCTCTATTTCTTCCGATGTAAACATGATCGGAGGTATATCAAGACCATGCCGAAGCATATAACCGACCCCTGCTTCCCCTTCAACTGGAATGCCAGATAGACTGAGGTCTTGAATGTCCCTATAGATAGTTCTTTCAGACACCTCCAATCTCTCAGCCAGCATTTTAGCCGTGACCAAATGTTTATTTCGTAGAATTTGGACTATTTGAAATAAACGATCTGCTCTTCGCATGATTATAAATCAATCAATTACTCAATAATATTTTGCTCTGATATTATTGCAATAATCAACCAAATTACTGTAATTTTTTGCTAAATCATTCATTTTACAATCAATCTCCACATTGATAAATTGATCAAGAAACCCAAAAGCAGTCGCATCAAATGTACAGGGTGAATTATTAAAAAAATAGGTTTTATCTGCTAATACCTCGGATAGAGCATGAAATGATTTATCAGCTATAGTATATATTTCTTCCTCAGAATGCCTTCCTAGCCCTTGTTTTTGTAAAGCCCCTAATACTCCCTTACGCGCAACGAAAGGAACTATAACTTTCAGAGGGAATGGCATAGAGCCAAATAATGCTTTTTTTACCAAAGGCCAAGTATCATCTTTAGCCCATCGTGAATAAACTAGGCACCAATAAAGATCTTCATCTAATGCCTTACCCATTAGATAAGCAAGACCTTGTTGTTCAGGAGACAAGCTCGAATCCAATTCCACTTGGAATTTATCCTGTAAATAAGCAATAATAAATTGTGAATCCCCTATTGTTTTATCACCATCAGTAATAAAAGGGAGTTTGCCTTTAGGTGCTTTCCTTAAATTATTAACATCTGGAATAGTTTCATAAGGAATATTGGCCATTCGTAAATATGCATCAATTTTTAATATGAATGGACTGGGGTCTATCATATTAAATGCGCGGCCAAAGCTATATAGCTTAATCATACTTGTCTCCTTTTTTATTGATTTATGCGAGTGAATATAATCCAACCCGGTTACCTTCGCTATCTAAAAGTTGAGCAAAATACCCACATTCAATAGCTGTCTTAGGAATGACAACATCACCTCCAGCCTCAATGACTCTTGATAAAGGTTCGCTTAAATCGTCTCCCCCATTAAAATACACAACAGCGCCTGTTTTACTAGGTTCATAATCTTGCCCTAAAATCAGCATTCCACTTACAGCCATTTCTTCATGCTCAAATATTGCCATTTGGTAACCATCCATTTTGTTATCCTTAAGCTCTATATTTAATACTGTTTGATAAAATGATTTAGCCCGCTTCATATCTTTTACCGGAATTTCAAACCACGTTGCAATATGATTCATTTATTTATCCTCTACTTATTTAAAGAATAATAATGATAAATCACCTCTCCTGACAGCATTATGTCAGGAGAGATTTGAATATCGACAAATGATTTTTTGTCGCACATATGAAATCGATGTTGTAAGTCCAACTTGTGGGAGCCGTTAAATCCTTAATAGTTCCTTATTACTCACAAGCGTCTACAACTTTATAGGGAAACGGTACATCTAAGAATGATGTAATTTTGGTGTTTAAGTTATGTACAAAAATACAGTGCAGTTTTCAGGTGGGTTATAACTTAATACCTTTGTTTGGGGCTGGGCTCAAACTATTCACCAAAGAGACCTACGGTAGGGACATTATTGAATCTAAAAAAATAACATCTAAATACAGTCAAAGAGCTTTCTATCGTCGCACTAATACCTATCTAAGTATCAAATATGAAATGATTACAACGAGATGTTCATCAAATATTCATAACTTTGTTCACCCTCATTAGGCAAAAGGTGCCTACTGTTGTTTTAGATATTCTAGATAAACCAATATGTCTGGAAAGTATCTACTAACTATTTTTCTCAATAGTTAGTAGTAAGAGCTTTGAGTTGTGAGAGTATTCCAAATTTGAGCAAACATATCAATTTTGACAACCCATCAATGAATATGTACCTCACGTGATTTTTTCTTATCAGTTCTAAGTAGAGTATATTGGTCTTGATCTCCTTTCATTTTTTTCTCTTCTGAGGTCAATACAATAAGTGCCCCTTCATTTTTAATACGAAGTTTTCTTTTGCTCGAATCCTTACGAGCGACTAAAGTAACAATTCGAGTTTTTTCATCCCAAATATATTTACCTTTTTCATAATACTCCCTGTTGGATGATTGTGCGTACTGAGTCACTAACAGATAATTTTTTTTATTTTTTAAAGAAAGAGTCATTTTAATTCCTGCACAATGATCACAAGGAAGATAACCATAATAAACACCACGAAACTCTTGATCCTTATCAACTGGCTTAAAATGTTTTGAATGATCCCCTTTTGAACGGTTCATTTCTCTTGCTTTTTGAACTTCTCCCATTATTTGCATGTCCGATTTAGCCATCGCCGGATTAAAAGACATAGAAAGAACACTGAGTAATAGTAAAGTCAGCTTTTGTTTTAAAGTTATTGTTAATGCTTGCATTATATTATCCACTTATTAAGGGGAATGAGTTTTTTATGAAAATTTAGACTAGATTTACAAAATACTCCGTAAAATATAGCAGGGTTATTGTAAATCAACTAATACATGAGGTCAGGTTAAATTTATTATAGTTGTCTTAACCATTCAGAATACTAGAGTAAAAACTTTATAGATATGAATGAAATATTAAGGAACCCTATTCGATGGGGGATTATTGGATGTGGTGCAGTTACCGAAATTAAAAGTGGCCCCGCTTACCAGAAAATCAAAGGGTTTCATTTAGCCGCGGTGATGGGACGAAACGTCGAAAAAGCAAAAGATTATGCTTATAGACATGGAGTGAAAGATTATTACGCTCAAGCTGATAATCTTATTGAGAATAATAATATTGATGCTATTTATATTGCAACTCCCCCAGATAGCCATAAACTTTATGCTCTTAAGGTGGCTAATGCAGGCAAACCTTGTTGTATAGAAAAACCTTTAGCCCCTTGCTATTCAGATAGCCTTGTTATTCATAGAACTTTTGAAGAGAAGAGAATTCCGCTCTTTGTTGCCTATTATAGAAGGTCACTCCCTCGTTTTAATAAAATTAAAAAAATTCTAGATGCTGGAGTCATTGGAAAGGTGAGGCATATTACTTGGACTTTAAGCAAACCCCCTAATCAGTTGGACTTAACTGGACAAAATAATTGGCGCACGGATAAAGAAATTGCCTTAGGCGGATATTTTGATGATTTAGCAAGTCATGGTCTAGATCTTTTTGCTTATCTTCTTGGTAATTTTAATGAGGTTGAGGGTATTGGTCTAAATCAACAAGGTCTTTATTCTTCTCTAGATGCTGTATCAGCTTGCTGGTCTCATAAAAGTGGTGTAACAGGTTCTGGTAGCTGGACTTTTGGTTGCCATAGCAGGCAGGATAATGTAGAAATTTATGGTAGCAAAGGTCATATAAAGTTCTCAGTTTTTGATGAAAAACCTTTAATCATTTGTAATGATGAAGGTGAATATGAGACCTTTATAACAAACCCCGATAACATTCAACTTCATCATGTACAAAATATTGCCAACCAATTATTTAGTGGCACACCTCACCCTTCAACTGGTTTATCTGCTACTCACACCAGTTGGATTATGGATAAAATATTAGGAAAAATTAGCAATTAACAAACCTATTATCAAAAGACACTATAAATATTCAATGTTAGATTATCTATATTTAATTAAATACTCTCCTAAAGTTACTTTTGCTTTCTATCATCTTCCGTCATTAGGCGTACAGCCAAATCATGATCTGAGTACTTCTCTAAGGCATGACCTACCTTCCGACAAGTACCACAGCCATTACGTGCATAATGTGAACTGAATTCTTCAATATAAATTAATATTGAATGATCTATTAAATAACCTTGAGAGAAGTCAAAGGTGATTACTTTGCCTGACTCTATATTATCAACCGCTTTTTTAAGCGGTAAGAAATTAGAAAATAAAGCAGAACCAATAATTTTTACCGTAACGTGTTCGCCCTGTTCTGTAATTGTAAAATGAATTTTAAATAAATTATTTATCCATACGCCTCGTGATAAGTGAAGTATTAATTTAACAAATACACCAATAAAAACCCCAACTAATAAGTTAGTTGCTAATACCGCTAAAATAGTTACTATGAATAAAAATAGCTGGTCTTTACCTATCGCCAAAACATTTGCAAATATTTTTGGTGTTGCACGGCGGTAGCCAACAAAAACTAATAAAGCAGCTAAAGATGCATGAGGAATACTATGAATAAGATGCGGAAATAAAGTCACAAAAATGAGCAAGAAAAGTGCATGAAAAAAGTTAGCCCACCCCGTTTGAGCGCCACCTTCTACATTAGCTGAGCTACGTACAAATTCCGCAATCATAGGCAAACCACCTAAAAAACCAGAAATTACATTGCCTAAGCCAACAGCCGCTAAATCCTGATCTAAATCGGTTTGCCTTTTATGAGGATCTATTTTTTCAGCCGCAGTCGCACTCAACAAGCTCTCAAGGCTTGCAACCATACAAATAGTTATTGTCGCCATCCAAAATTCAAAAGTTAATATTTTTGAAAAGTCGGGAAGATAAAAATACGAACTCACATCAGCAGGAATATCAACCAAAAAAGGACGTGAATCAGGATTATCGTATTGAACGCCAAAAAATTGAGCTAAGGCAACACCCACTAATAAAACAATAATAGGCGCAGGAATTTTGCCTAACTTACTTTGTTTTAAAAAAGGCCAAAAGAATAAAATGGTAAAAGAGGTCAACCCTATCACTGTAATGTCAAAGGGTGAATTTATTATACTACTTGGAATTTGCCCTATTGAAGAAAAAAGACTACCTGACTCTGGTGTCATACCTAACATCACATGAATTTGTCTCGCCATAATGCTTATACCCATAGCAGCAAGCATTCCATGTACAACTGGTGTGGGAAAAAAAGCACTTAAACTCCCCATTTTATAACGACCCATAATCACTTGAAATAGGCCTGCAACCATGATTGCAGCGAGAGTATAGCGATACCCTGACATCATATCACCACCATCACTAAGTGATTCTACAGCTGCCAGCATAACAACAATTAAGCCCCCCGCCGGCCCATTAATGACAATATAAGATCCACTAATACGAGAAACTAATAATCCTCCGACAATTGCAGTAATAATCCCTGCTGAAGGTGGAAACCCAGAGCCTATGGAAATACCTAAACATAAAGGTAAAGCTATTAAAAAGACAAAAAAACCAGCTTGTAAATCACTACGCCAATTTTCTTTTAAACCGTCGATTCCTTTCTTAGGAAGTATTGAATGTTTGTTCATAATGTCTTAATATCCTGAGTAGCCGCCTATTTTAACAAAATTGACATTATAAAAGCAGGATAAAGTTCAACAGCATCTATTTTCTGAGTACAATTTATTGTGAGCTATTAGAATAGCTCATTGGAAGAGCGGAATATTTTCCAGTTTTAACTATGGAAAAAAAGCAGATGGCTTACAAATTATTATCGGATGATGATGTAGTATTTTATGCCCAAAACTTGCTTTCTTTATCTACTGCTAGCCAAAAATAAGTTAACTGTAGATAAAGAATGTTTGTTCTTTGTCTACTTTTCGGTATCAAAAAAACAGAAAGTACAACTATATGCTATTGATTTAATTTATAACTTTTTAACTTCCAAATATAATCACCATTTCCATCAACACCTTTAAACTCAAGATCAGCCGATATATTCAATGAGCCTTGAGGTGTTTGGTAAGTTGCTGAAGACATATGAATATCCAGTTTTTTATTGACTATTGTGCCTCCAGAAACAGCGCCAGCATGAGCTGGAATATCAACTGTTTTGGTATTGTAAGCTATAGAAAATGCAGCTTGATCGTCAAATTTATTGGAAGCAACTTGGTCAAATTTAAATGTTCTTCCTGTACGAAATACATGACATTGTTTAGCACTATCGCCAGAGTTAAGTTTTAATGACGTAAATTCTTTGCCATTTTGTATTACTTTAAACGATGAGCCACAAATAAAAATATCACTAGTAGCAGCTGATTCAACTTTCATTAAAAACGTATTCTTACCCGCTAATGCCTCTCTCCAAAAAGTAAATGTAAGTGTTTTTCCATTTTCTTCAGCATTGAGTTTAATATTTGGTGTTTTTGATGTTGTAGGCAATGTTTCTGCTACAACATTACCTAAAAGAATAAAACTAAGTACATTGACTAATAATAAACGAGTAATTTTCATGGTTTTTCCTATTTAAATGAATAGATGAATACTTTATTTGCTATTTTTTAGATCTTAATTTTGCTAACATTTGTTTTTGTTTTGCTAAACGAGCTATTCTTTCTTCCGCTTGTTTTTGCAATCGTTTTTCTTTGTTTAAAAATCGTTGTTTAGCCTTATCAGCATCTGCTTGACTCCAATGTGATGATGATTCTATTGGTATCATCATAATACAATCAACAGGGCAAGGCGCTATACATAATTCGCAACCAGTACATTCAGCAGTAATAACCGTGTGCATATGCTTATTTGCACCTAATATCGCATCAACAGGACAAGGAGGTAGACATTTAGTGCAGCCGATGCAGTCTTCTTCAATAATAAATGCAACGGTTCTAGCTTGTTCAACTCCAAAACTCGGATCGAGGGGCTGGCTTTGTACTTGTAATAAATTGGCTAGTTTTTTAATACCAGAGCTGCCACCTGGTGGACATTGATTTATTCCTGCTTTTCCATCGACAATCGCTTGTGCATAGGGTTTACACCCAGAAAAGCCACATTTTGTACATTGTGTTTGCGGCAGTAATGCATTAATTTGGTTAACTTGATCTTCTATAGATAAAGACTGATTCATTTGAATAATCAGTTTCCTGCCATCAATGCTTCAATGTCATTTTCTACTGTATCAATACCTTTTAAACCATATTTATTAGCTAATAACTCTAGTATATTAGGAGTAAAAAAAGGAGGTAGTGTTGGTCCGATACGGATATTTTTAAAATCTAATGCGAACAGGGCAAGCATCATTAAAATAGTTTTCTGTTCATACCATGCAATATCAAATGAAACTGGTAAGATATTGAGTGTTTCCAGATCTAAAGTTTTCTGTAAATGCTTCAGAAATTTAATAATGGCAGAAAAGTCATTACTCTGCCCTGCATCAAGAAACCGAGGAATGTTGTCAATTAAACCAAAATCGTGTTGGTAAAATCGATATTTTGTGTCGCCAGCTGTCATGATGAGGGCATCTTTTGGTAATGCTTCTGCTAATTCAGTGTAATATTTTCTTTCTTTATGACGGCCATCAGTACCTGCCATCACAATAATACGCTTAATTTTATTAGCTTTAATCGCTGCGGCTATCCCTTCAGTCAAGTCGGTCAGTGCCTTAATACCAAAACCTGTCGTAATTTTCCCTTCGTTTAAGGGAGCAGGAGCTTCACTTTGTTTTGCTATCTCGATTATATTGCTAAAATCTTTGCGCTGCCCTGGTTTTCTGTCAGATATGTGGGGAACATCCGGCCAACCGACCATTCCTGTGCTAAACAATTTTTCTTGATAGGTCTTTTTAGGTTGTTGAATACTATTCGTTGTTACCAGAATTGGGCCGTTAAATTTTGGAAATTCAGTTTTTTGACTTTGCCAAGCACCACCATAATTAGCGACTAGATTAAAATATTTCTTTAATGCTGGATATGCATGTGCTGAAATGGCTTCCCCATGAGTATAAACATCAACCCCTGTACCGACAGTTTGTTCTAATAAATCTTCTATATCTTGTAAATCATGACCTGATATTAAAATACCTGGGTTATCTTGAGTATCTAGGTAAACAGTTGTCGGCACTGGGTCGCCAAATTTATTATTATTGGCTAATTCCAGTTGCCCCATTGCAGATAAGCCAAGAGTACCACTTTTATCCAACATAGGTAAAATGTCATCAAAGGTATTGTTTTTATTTAGTGTAAAATTTAATGCCTGATGCAAGAATCGATATTGTTCATCATCTTCAATATTTAATTCAAGGTTATGAATCGCCAGAGCCCCCAATCCTTTTACCGCATAAAGTAGACACTCTTGAAGATTAAGAACATCTTCATCAAGACGCTCCATATCTCTTTCAACACCAACAGTAGCCCCTTTTTCTGTTAACTCGTCTTCACTAAGTTCAGAATATTGCCATTCAGCTTCTTCTGGTAAAGGTTGATTAAATTCTTCTCCGTTTCTTAGTTGATAAGCAGCCATAAACTGCTTTCGGACTGAGTTTCTACGTGTGACAGCTTCTTCTATCATACTGACAAAATCAGCTGGAGAAAAATTCACATTGGTCACCATAGAAAAAAGAGCTTTCGCTAGAAAACGACTTGTTTTGTTTGTGACTAAATTAAACTCTTCTGCTCGATCGGTATAAAAGGAGAGACCTTTCAAACTAAACATAAGCATATCTTGTAGACTAGAGACGTTTGCTTTTTTACCGCAGATACCTGCTGTATCGCAGACTTTATTTTTTTTAGCTTCTTGGCAGTGGTAGCAAAACATGATGTCCCTCTTGGTTTAGTCTCTATTTAACTCGCATACCCGGTTGAGCCCCTTCATCAGGACTTAACACCCATAAATCTTTTCCTCCAGGACCTGCAGCAAGCACCATACCTTCTGATAAACCAAACCGCATCTTTCGTGGTTTTAGGTTGGCAACAACAATAGTCAGCTTACCTTCTAAATCTTCTGGAGCATAGGCAGATTTTATCCCTGCAAAAATATTACGTGTTTCATCACCAATATCAACAGTGAGTTGTAATAATTTATCGGCTCCTTCTACATGCTCAGCTTTTATAATTTTAGCGATACGTAAATCAATTTTTGCAAAATCATCAAATTCAATAGTCTCGGCAATAGGATCACACGTTTTTGCTTTTGGTTCAGTTGCTTTTATTAAATTTTCTTTAGAGGCTTCCACAATAGCTTCAATTTTATCTGCTTCAACTCGTGTCATTAAGGGTTTGAACTTTTTAATTTCGTGGCTTAGTAAAGGCTCTGCTGCAATAGGCCAACCTTGGGGTTCAATATTTAAAAAGTCCTCGGTGTTTTCTGCCAATATTGGAATAACCGGCTTTAAATAGGCGACTAATAAGCGGAATAGATTAACTCCCATTGAACAAATATCATGTAGCTCACTATCTCGCCCTTCTTCTTTGGCAATGACCCAAGGTTTTTTCTCATCAATATATTGGTTTGCTTTGTCTGCTAACGCCATAATTTCACGCATTGCTTTACCATACTCACGATCTTCATAATAAGTCGCGATGGATTCATTAGCATCAACAAACAGTTTGAATAATTCGGGTTCAGAATGAGAAGCCGATAACTTTCCATCAAACCGTTTTTTGATAAAGCCGCTACAACGGCTGGCAATATTAACAACTTTTCCAACTAGATCAGAATTAACACGTTGGCTAAAATCATCAAAATTCAGATCAAGATCATCAATACCATTCGTTAATTTGGCTGCAAAATAATAGCGTAAATATTCTGGGTTTAAATGTTCCAAATAAGTACGCGCCTTAATAAAAGTGCCGCGTGATTTGGACATTTTTTCTCCGTTCACCGTTAAAAAACCGTGAACAAAAACGGCACTAGGCGTTCTAAAATTAGCCCCCGTTAACATAGCCGGCCAGAACAAGGCATGGAAATAGACAATATCCTTACCTATAAAATGATAGAGTTCGACATCACTGTCTTTCCCCCAAAAGTCATCAAAGTTCAAACCCTGTTTATCACATAAATTTTTAAAGCTAGCCATGTACCCAATAGGTGCATCTAGCCAAACGTAAAAATATTTACCCGGTGCATTGGGAATTTCAAAACCAAAATAAGGTGCATCACGAGAAATATCCCATTGTTTTAAACCAGTTTCTAACCATTCTGCCATTTTGTTTTTAACTTCAGGTTGCAGATGGCCTTCTGCTTTTGTCCACCCCTCAAGTAGCTCTGTAAAATCGCCAAGATTGAAGAAATAATGTTCAGAATCTTTTTCAATTGGCTTTTCACCAGAAACGACAGAAACTGCATTTTTTAAATCAGTTGGAGAATAAGTTGCCCCACATGCTTCACAATTATCACCATACTGATCTTTAGCACCACATTTTGGACACTCGCCTTTAATAAAGCGATCAGGTAAAAACATATTTTTAACTGGATCAAATGCTTGGCTTATCGTACGTTTACTAATATGTCCACCATCACGTAACCGAGTATAAATAAGTTCTGCAAATTCTTTATTTTCTACTGAATGCGTTGTGTGATAATTATCAAATGCAATACCAAAATCATCAAAGTCAGCCCGATGTTCTTTTTCTACCTGTGCAACGAGTTCCTCTGGTGTAATGCCCTCACTATCAGCTCGTAGCATAATAGGCGTACCATGAGTATCATCAGCACAAACATAATGGCATTGGTTACCGCGCTGTTTTTGAAAACGCACCCAAATATCTGTTTGGATATATTCAACCAGATGACCTAAATGAATTGAGCCGTTAGCATAAGGTAACGCACTCGTAACAAGAATTTTTCTATCAGACATGGAATTAAATGGTGGCAAGGCAAAATCTAACTCGTGATTATGGCACATAATCACCTCATTTTCATGATATAGCCTTGTCTAATATGAAATAGACATAAAACTGCCCTCAAATTTGTATATAAAGTGAGTTTAAACTAATTAAATCAGGAGATCTGCGCATCACCCAAAACAGGAAGTTATCCTGATTCTTAAGGAGCCTCTATTAATTTAAGAACCAAAACATTCAAGATCAAGGTGTTGTCACATGTGATAGCAGACTATTGCGAAGGATTTCAATGCAGAGATTGGATATTTTGGACTTAATTTTCCATTCATCTATTAATAGAAGTGCCCCTAAAGAGTCTCTCAAAATAGATAATTTTAAATGTATACCCAAGGCATTTGAGAGATCATTAACTTAGTTCCCATGGCTAATAACAATAAAGCTATAAGGGGGCGTAGAACTCTATCCGGTAAGTTTCTTCCTATAAAACTACCTAAATAAATAGCAGGCACACCACCTATTAATAAACCAAACAGCAAACTAAAATCAATACTACCAAAATGTAGATGTCCTAACCCAGCAATGGCTGTTAGGGGAACAGCATGGGCTATATCTGTACCCACAATACCTATTGACGATTTACGTGGGTATAATAGAAAAAGTATGGCAGACCCTATGGCACCGGCTCCTACAGAAGAAATAGTGACAACACAACCAAGCAAACAACCACAAAGAACGGTAATGTGAGGTCGGTAGTTTCTAACAAAATTGACGAAAAAACTGTCGCCATGATTTGAATGAATAAATTCTAGTAGTTCGTCTTTTATAAAGATAATAAACGATGTCAAAATAAGCATAATGCCTAGCGTTAAAATAATAATGTCATCATAATTAAAACCGGTTTTTTTTAAATGCTCCAAAATTGAAATAGTGATCATTGAGCTAGGAACACTTCCAGACCCTAAAAGAAAAACAATTTTCCAATCTATCGTTTGGTTTCTTTGATGGAAATAAACACCACTGCATTTTGTTAAGGCTGCATAAAGTAAATCTGTACCTACTGCAATAGTCGGTGAAATACCAAACCCCAAGACTAGAATTGGAGTCATTAATGAACCTCCCCCAACCCCTGTTAGCCCAATAATTAACCCGACTAATGCGCCTGCAGCAATATGAATAAATTCCATGTTTCCATTGATGTTAAAACTAAAAGCGAGCAAATATACCGGATTTCATATATATTTAAAAGTGGTTTAAAGATATAAAGTTATTCCAAAAAGAGATAACATATGAAGTTACAACAATTCCGTTTTTTATTTGAGATTGAAAAACAACAGCTTAATATATCCAAAGCTGCCTCAACCTTATGTACATCCCAATCAGGAGTGAGTAAACAAATTAAACTATTAGAAGATGAATTAGGAATAAAAATATTTGAACGGAATGGCCGAAAATTAATTGCTCTCTCACCAGCAGGGGAACAGATACTAAAGTTAGCAAAAGATATATTAAATAAAGTTGGCGATATTAAACAAACGGCGGAGCAGTTTACAGATAAACAAAAATCCATAGCGATAGCCACCACTCATACGCAAGCCCGTTATGTTTTACCCGTCATTGTAGAACAGTATTTATCTTTACATCCTGAAATAAACTTAACTATTCAACAAGGTACACCAGAGCAGGTTGCCACTTTGTTAGAAGAAGGGAATGTAGATATAGCCATTGCAACAGAAGTTTTAGCTAGCCGCGAATCTTTAGTTGCTTTACCTTGCTACCAATGGAGTCGAAGTGTTATTACCAAAAAAGATCACCCATTAGCACAAAATAGAAAAATAAAACTAAAGGATATTGTTCAATATCCTATCATTACTTATGTTAAAGGATTTACTGGGCGAAACTCACAGGATGAAATATTTAATCAACATCATTTGCAACCAAACATTGTGCTTACAGCTTCAGATGCGGATGTGATTAAAACCTATGTCCGCTTAGGACTGGGAATTGGTATTATTGCGGACATGGCATTTAATGAAAACCAAGATATTGATTTATTTGCACACAATGTAAAACATTTATTTGGCATTACAACAAGCCAGATAGCGATTAAAAAAAACAGAATGATCAAACCATATGTCTACCCGTTTATTGAACTATTTGCACCTCACCTTACACAGGATTTAATTAAGCAGGCTATTGATTGTGAAGATTTTAAAACGAGACAACAATTATTTTCTAATGTAGAAATACCTATGTATTAATCCGAAGCTATAATAAGATAAGCAGTTTAATTATGTTTTTGTGATATAAATCGCTGAACTATCTTAAATATAAGTTAGTCACAATTAAGTATTCAACCCTATTCAATATTTTTTAATAGATTACCACCCTGATTTCACTCTTAAGGAGAAGCTATACAATGTTAAAAAAATTCGTTCTATTTTTTTTATTTTCATTCGCATCAATTTCACAGGCCGAGTCTTCAGGTTATGAGACTTTATCCTCTGCGCAACCTACCCAAAACACCGATAAAATAGAAATAATTGAGTTCTTTTGGTACGGTTGTCCTCATTGCTACAGCCTTGAACCTCTGATGGACAAATGGTTAAAGACATTGCCTGCTAATGTCGAGTTTATTCGCCAACCTGCTATTTTTAGTGACGTATGGGGAAAGCACGCTAAAGCTTATTATGTAGCTGAGGCTTTAGATGTTGTAGATAAAGTTCATGGAGATTTTTTTGATGCGATTCAAAATAAAAAACAAAAGCTAACATCAGAAGATGATCTTGCTAAATTCTTTGTTGCTCATGGCGTTGATAAAGCTAAATTTCATGAAACGTTTAACTCTTTCTTGGTTGATGCCAAAGTACGTCAGGCAAAAGCAATGGGTCCACGGTATGGTATTACAGGTGTTCCTGCCATCATTATTAATGGAAAATATAAAACAACAGGACCAATAGCAGGTTCACATGAAAAAATGATTGAAGCAATGGATCTTTTAATCAAACAGGAAAGCCAAGCTAAGTAAAGTAAAGTAAATTTTAGTCATACATGAAAGCTTTTCATGTATGACTAATTTCTACTGTCTCTAATTGTTTCATAAGCCTTTCTAATCTTTTGGGTTTTTTCCTTTGCAATAATCATCATTTCTTCAGGCAACCCCTTGGCAACCAGTTTATCCGGGTGATGTTGGCTAATCAGTGTTCGATAAGCTTTTTTAATCTCTGCTCCTGTTGCTGATTCTGCAATACCCAATACAGCATAAGCATCATCTAGCTTACTCTCAACCGTTCTTTGCTGACTATGCTCATGAAAACGTTGTTGAGCCTGAAACTGTAGTTTTATTCTTTCATACTCAAACCTGGAAATTCCTAAATGATTACAAATATTATGCAGTACATTTTCTTCCGCTTTATCTAAAACTCCATCAGCAAAGGCTGCTTGTATTTGGATTTCTAAAAACATACGAATGAGGTGTGTCCGACGATGGCATTCCTTGCGGAATTGATCTAATACATCAGTAATAGGAAAATGAGCAGCCTTACCTTGCTGAAACAAGTTAATAGCAGCCTTTCTCATATCATCTGTTAAAACCAGTTCATCCATGATTTTTTTAGCTAAATTAATTTCAGCCGTAGTCACCTTACCATCTGCTTTTGCAATATGCCCCATGACTGAAAATGTTGCCGTAAAAAAGGCCATTTGCACTCGGTGTTGGTCACCTGGACTTAATTGCTCATCAACATCCAGATCCTGAATTCCCTCATCAAATTGATGTCCAATAGACGCGCCCAGAACTGCACCTAAAGGGCCACCCATCAAAAAACCAAATGTACCACCGACTACTTTTCCTAACCAACTCATGCTTTTTTCCGTATTTGTTCCTACATTGTATTACCAAGTATTCTCTGAGACAAAGTCATCTAAAGGTTTGGCTTGAGCCCAGTTTTCTATTTCCAACAGAGGCTTTGAATAAAACTCACCTACATGCCCTAAACATAAAATTGCAATAGGTCTACCACCTTCTGGTATGTGTAATAATTTAGCCAATGAATGTGGATCAAATAATGATACCCACCCCATTCCTATGCCTTCAGCTCTAGCTGCTAGCCACATATTTTGTATTGCACATGCTGTGGATGCTAAATCCATTTCAGGTAGAGTTCTTCGACCAAAAATATGTTGGTCACGTCTATCTGACAATGCGACAACTAAAAGTTCAGCGCAATCCATAATTCCTTCTACTTTAAGTTTCATAAACTCATCCTCACGCTCAGCTAATGCTTGTGCTGTATTTTTTCTTTCATCCTCAACTAACTTATAAATTTTAGATCTAAGTGGTTTTCGAGTTATTCTGATAAAACGCCATGGTTGCATCAAGCCAACGCTCCCTGCTTGATGCGCTGCTTGCAATAGACTTTGTAATATTTCTGGCGCAATTGGCTCAGTTAGAAAATGGCGCATATCACGACGCTCAGCAATTGCTTTATAAACGCCTGCCAACTCAGATTCATTAAAACGATGTTTATTCATATGACAAAACCTAATAAAACGACGACTTCAACCAATTCAACACTTGCACCATAAACATCACCTGTCACGCCACCTAGTCGTTGTTTAGATTGATAATAAATAACTAACAATAGAACTAACATAAAACTAATAGGTAAAACACCTAAATAATAAGTACTTAATAGCATACAAAATAAAGTAAGCCCTTTTACAGCTAAGGTTGGTAAATTAGTAACAATTTTTTTTCCTAATCCGTCTGTTCTTATATATTCAGTTGTTAACATAAGAATTAATATCGCTATTCTTCCTAGTATGGGGGGCAACAACAAAACTTCAATCGTATTTTGTTCTATAACAAAGCTAATTAGCGACCATTTAAGTAATAACAGTAAAACCAAAATAACGACAGCTATTGGCCCTGCCGCCGGATCTTTCATAATATCTAAACTGCGTTGTTTACTTCCCAATCCACCGACCCATGCATCTGCGCAATCAGCTAATCCATCAAGATGAAGCCCACCAGTTAGTAACACCCAGATGATTAAAATGATTGCTGCTTGAATAGATATAGATAGGCCTGAAAGCCACAATGAAGAAAGAACTAATAAGCTTCCTATGATTAACCCAATAACAGGATAAAATAAAGAAGAGTTACCTAGTTGTTGATCACTAGCAATAGTTGAATGTGTAATAGGTATTATTGTTAAAAACTGTAATGCTATTAGAAAGGAGTTCATTAAATTGCTAAAAGTACCAGTTTTAGAAGGACCACAGGAAGGGTGGAAAATGATGTACCGTGCATAAACTGGATTTGATTGTAGAAAATATTGACAAACAAATCCATTCTAATCCCTAGGGAACCTTTGATTAAGTTGATTGGAATTTAGCGCAGAAAAAACGGCCGCTATTTTTCACGAAATGAGACGTAATAGTCATTCTATTGCACCGATCTTTGTGGAAAATATCGGCCGTTTTAGCAAGCTAAAAATAATTGGACTTGATCAGAGGTTCCCTAGGATACCTTTATTTTAAGGGCCGTCCTTTAGCATCTTTGATAATGAGTCCTCCTAAGATCAAACCGCCTTCAACTGCCCCCCACATAAAACCATATTGAAAACCGACAATAACGGAGAGTGCTATTTGAGCAATAGCAATAGGGTAAAAGCCTAAATAAATTCGGTGCAACCCAATAAACCCAAAAATAATAGCTAAAAATCCGGCAACATAACGATTTTTAACAGGTTGGATGTGATTCAAATAATTACCTATCAGGTCCACACTTGTTGCTCTGCCATCGTCTTCTGGCATAAAGTCAACATCATCTCCAGTTTTAGGAGATGTTTTCGGATTCCAGTCATCAAGATGAAACTCATAAACTTTATCGTCCGATTTTATAGCGCCTGTTTGACGTTCCTCATCATAACTCTCAATATGACCAATCATTACTTTATTACCTTTGTTATTATTGTGTTGTAATTCCTGCTTGCTGAAATGTTGCCATTTCATTATGTAATTTACAAGCCATTTGTAATATCGGAACTGCTGCAACAGCGCCACTCCCTTCACCTAAACGCATGTTTAAATGTAATAAAGGCTTCACTTGTAAATAATCTAAAACCACTTGGTGTCCCCTTTCTTGTGAACAATGAGCATACAAAAACCATGAATATGTATCAGGGTTAATTTTAATAGCTAATAATGCAGCGGTAGTTGCAATAAACCCATCAATTAATACAGGCAACCCTTGTTGTGCAGAAAAAATATACGCACCGACCAAAGCGGCTATTTCAAAACCACCTAAATATTGTAATACGTTTAACGGTGTATCTAAAAAATTTTGATGTAATAAAATTGCTTGTTCAATAACTTTAGCTTTATGTTGAATCGATTCATTATCTAAACCTGTCCCGGCTCCAGTTAGTTGCTCTATAGACAACCCTGTTAATACAACAGCTATTGCACTTGCACTGGTTGTATTTGCAATGCCCATTTCTCCAGCAACAAATAATTTTGATTGTTGTTTTAATGCTCTTTTAACGGCTGACTTTCCTGCTAATAGTGCTATCTGCATTTGTTCTTGTGACATAGCAGCTTGCTTTGAGAAATTTGCAGTTCCATTGCCTGCCCGTTCTGTAATAATACCCACTTGGTCTATAGCGGCAATAAGCCCAACGTCTATTACCTCAAAATGGGCTTTTACAAAACGTGATAAAACATTAACAGCAGCCCCTGAATTAAGAAAATTCTTCACCATTTCGGTTGTGACTATTTGTGGAAAAGCAGACACAGACTCTTCTGCAATACCATGGTCGGCAGCGAATATAGAGACCCAGACCTTATCAACTGAAGGGGTATCTGTTTGCTGCATAGCGGCTAAACGAACAGCAAGTTCTTCTAGTAAACCTAATGATCCAGGAGGTTTTGTTAATTTTTCTTGCCTAGCTAGAGCTATTTTTAAATAGTTATTATCCGGCTGTTCAGCTCTATTTGTTAACCAATTCATGCTTATTTTAATTGTTGAGGCAAACCCGCTGTTACGAGAACAACTTTATCACTCAGCGCTGCTATTTTTTGATGTAAAAACCCTGTTTCATCGACAAAACGACGCGTCATTTTATCTATTGCGACAATGCCTAAACCCACTTCATTAGAGACTAAAACAATCTTCCCAGAGGATGTAGATAAAACATTAAATAAAGCCTGTGATTCTGTTTCAAACAGTGTTTGTTGTACATTTCCTTGCTTATCGAAAAGTATATTCGTCAGCCATAAAGTCAAACAGTCCACTAATAAACACATGTTTGACTCATTATATTCTTCAATAACATCTGCTAATTTAATAGGTTCCTCAACTGTTTTCCAATGTTGAGGCCTATCCTGACGATGACGCTTTATCCTTGTTTGCATTTCGGAATCACCTGCTTCTGCTGTTGCAATATAAATAACGGGGGTTTCCGATTCAAATGCGACTTGCTCGGCATAGTGGCTTTTACCTGAGCGCGCGCCCCCAAGTACTAATTCAATCATTCTTTAATCTAACCGCCATTACATCGCATGTTGCATGATGTAAAACTCCATTTGCAGTAGAACCTAGTAACAAAGCTAAACCATGTCGGCCATGAGAACCTAAAACGATGAGATCTACATCATTTTCTTCAGCAATTCTTACTAATTCCAGTTTTGGGCTCCCCATCTCTAGCCACTGATGATTGTTATCAATATCTAAATCGCTTGCTAACTTAGCAAGCCGCTCCTTTGCTGAATTCATCAATTGTTCCGTTAAATCACCATCATATGGAATAATCGGCCCATAAGTAGCGTCGGCAATAGGAATATAATCAACGACATGTACAACACTAAGTTGTGCTTGATTCATTTTTGCAAGCTTTTTTGCCTTATTAGCCACGTCAAGACTATGATCAGTAAAATCTGTTGCAAATAAAATATGTTTATAAAGACTCAAAATACACCTCCATTATTCAATCACAATAGCCCCAGGAAATAGAAGTCCCATAACCTGCATAGACACCAGTATATACAAAAAAGCAACACCTAATCCAAAAGTAAAAGGTTTTTCTAAGGCATGACTAAAAATATGCCCCGATACTATCCAGTGCCAAGCCATTAGCAATAAAATCACAAAAAAGACTAACCCCCCTCCATCATTTAGCAATAGTGCCATAGCCGGAAAAGCCATAAAACTAATCAAGGCATCTGTTGCTAATAAAGCACCTGCTGTTTGTTGAAAACGACTTCGCTTATTTGCTATATAAAGAATAATCCAGGCCAAGACCAGAATAAGAGTAATTTCTATAAATGATTGTAAAACAGCGTAAAAAACATTTGAGCTCAATATTAAAATTAAAAAATCAACAAATGCACAGACAAGTATTAGTAACCGAAACACCCAATCTGATGCTGGAAAATCTTGAGGCCCTTTTTTTAATAAGCAAATGTCAAAGAAGAATCTTAATAATTGATACATATTTTTTTATAGGTTCTTTATAAATATTCGGTAGACTTTGTACTATCTTAACAAATACTGTCACTATTCTAAGGTTCTTTCACATAATAAACACATCAATCTTTATGATGCATTAATCTCTGTTAAGTTTAATCAAAAAATTTCCTGATTACCCACAAGCTTCCGCCACTTTAGGAGGCTAGATGTAATATTATGAAATAAAGTAGTTATATTTTTAACTCAATCAAAGAGAAAGTTTTAGTTGGATTTTCATAATTAAATATAGAAATTTTTCAATGGCTTATAAAATACCCGTTAATATGGCGGAAGCTTGTGGGTAATCAGGAAAAATTTTATTTTTGGCAATACCCTATCGAGTGAATAGGAATGAGTGTGTCATATAACTTCACAGCTTAGCTAGAAGTAATCGATCCATGAAAAAATTAGATCAAGCACTTTCTGAGAGGATCAAAAGGTTAGGTTCGATCAATTGAGCCTATGTATGTATTACTCTAAGCGGGAACCCTTTTAGGAAAAGAATATTGTCTTTACTGGGTGTATTGACTGAAACGGAAATTGGCAACCGAACAAGACTCAGTCAGACCAGAGTTATTAAGCGTAGACCCAAGGCTTATCAGAAGATGAAAAACCTAAGGGCGAGCATATAAAAATTTGAAATATTTAAAAATTATTCAATAGGTAGCTGTATTAAAGTCTGGCCTTTTAGATCTATTTTTTTTCGTCTGAATAAGCTTAGGCAGGCAAAGCCGCTAGCCATTAAAGGAAAAGCAGTGGGTAATGGAACAGGAGCTATTGAAGGTGGTGTAGCGACAACTGGCTCAAGGACGATGTTATCTATATTAAAGTGATTACAAGGATCCAAATAACATATTGCAGGGTCATCAGAAGTAGGATTGTCAGAGACAGTAGAGTTATTAATATAATGATCCCAATAGCTAACTACTGATAACGTTAAATTATCAAGGCCAGTAAAGGTAGCAGGAAGGAGGAGTGTGGAAGACCCTGCTTCGGGAAAAATAGTTGACGCGACAAGATTTCCGTTTAAGAAACCTTCAGCTTTAACATAGTCTGTTATATAAGATGTATTCCGGCTGTTGCTGCGAAAAGGAATATCAAAACTAACGGCGGAGAATAGGCTGTCCATATGAAAATTTGCACTAGGAATACCTGGGCCTGAAACGTCATCAAGATGAAGTGCTTTAGTTCCACCTTGAATGTGGAAGTTGTGATAATTCGCTGACGATGTTATTCCATCCTCTTGGTAATGAGTTCCATCCTCTTGGTAATAAGGATAAAAATCATCTCCATTTGAAACGAGTGCGGAATTAAATGTCATTATTGCAGCGTGAGGAGAACTTGTTACTAATAATATAGTGACTGCGGAAATTATTTTGGTTAATGAATGAAACATATATTTTCCTAAAAATAGAACTACTGAGCTTTAAGTATAGGTTTATATTATGAAGCTTCAAATTTTGACAAGGCAAGCGGGTATACGTAAGCACCCACGCGCGTCTTCAAAATCAAGAGGTCGGCTAACTTGATTTTCGAAAAAGGATTGATATCTTAAATTCGATGCTTAGAGGCGGAATCAAATGAGAGCTTAATATACTTCGCACGATTACGACTTCGCGAAGTATATGTTAAATAATTATCATTTGACACCATAATTACTTGTTATGTTTTTTTCAAAATGAGAAAAACTTAGTTTGCCTATATTTATTACTTAGAGCCTGCTCAGTAAGTCAGCA
>JAGLDH010000094.1 GCA_023145835.1 Methylococcales bacterium | reverse complement strand
GAGCCGACAATTATACAACTTAATATCCCTTTGTCAAACTCATTTTTACAAAAAATTATAATTAACTTAATCCTCTTAATTAGTTTAGAGTAATATTAATGCTCCATAAGTTCTGACCGTTAATATGCCTGATTATCAGCTTCTGAAACATTTTTTATACAGCCATTACTTTCGTAACAATTGAGACTAAAAAACCACACTTCTCTACCTCTTTAGTACCTTTCTTATTAATACAAAAACTATCTTTATATAAAGCAAGATAAATGATTACATTTTTATTAGGAACTCACTTAACTTAAAATACGTTCACAGACATCTTATTAGCCGGTAGAATATCCTTTTTTTAAATATTTTTTACACATATGCGTACAACTCAATTCCCTCTAAGTACTGTAAAAGAAATACCTGCAGATGCTGAAATTGCAAGTCATAAGCTAATGATTCGTGCTGGATTAATCCGAAAAATTGCCGCAGGCTTATACATTTGGCTACCCTTAGGACTAAGAGTTATACGTAAAGTTGAAAAAATAACTAGAGAAGAAATGGAAAAGGCTGGGGCACTTGAAGTTTTAATGCCCGTACTACAACCTGCTGAACTCTGGCAAGAAACCGGACGCTGGGAGCAATATGGCCCCGAACTTGCTCGATTAAAAGACCGTCATGATCGTGATTTTTGTTTAGGCCCTACACATGAAGAAATTATTACTGATTTAGCTAGGAATGAATTAAAAAGCTATAAACAGCTACCCATTACTTATTATCAGATTCAAACTAAAGTTCGCGATGAAATACGTCCACGCTTCGGCATTATGCGCTCGCGTGAATTTCTTATGAAAGATGCTTATTCCTTCCATTTAAGTCAAGATTCATTACAGCATACTTACGATATTATGTACCAAGCATACAATAATATTTTTAATCAACTTGGACTAAAGTTTCGTGCTGTTATTGCTGATTCTGGCTCAATTGGTGGAGCTGTTTCACATGAATTTCATGTATTAGCCGAATCAGGCGAAGATGCTATTGCCTTCTCCACTGAAAGTAATTACGCTGCAAACATTGAAAAGGCTGAAGCTATTATGCCTATTTCTTCTCGCGCCACCCCAAGTATTGACTTAACTCCCGTTGAGACACCTAATCAACATACAATAGAAGAAATCAGTCATTTTTTTGATGTTTCAGCAGAACAATGCTTAAAAACTTTAATAGTTAAAGGTGAAAATAACGAATTTGTTGCTCTATTGTTACGTGGCGATCATGAACTTAACTCACTAAAAGCTGAAAAAATCGAAGGGATACTTTCACCTTTAGAATTTGCTAGCGATGAAGAGGTTCTAACAGTTTGCCATTGCAAACCAGGCTCTATCGGCCCAATTGGTCTTAACATTAAGATCATAACCGACCGTAGCGCGAGTTTATTATCAGACTTTATCTGCGGAGCCAACCAAAATGAAAAGCACTATAAAGGTACCAATTGGGAACGCGACCTTCCCTTACCATCACAAATAGAAGATATTCGCTTAATTGCAGAAGGTGACAGTAGCCCCGATGGAAAAGGAAAAATTACTTTAGCCAGAGGAATAGAAGTAGGACATATTTTTCAGTTAGGTACAAAGTATTCTGGAGCTATGAAGGCTAATATCATTAACGAGGAAGGTAAATACCAAACCATGCTCATGGGCTGTTATGGCATAGGCATTTCTAGAATAGTCGCTGCTGCGATAGAACAAAGCCATGATGATAAAGGTATTATTTGGACAGAAAATCTTACCCCTTTTCAAGTTGCCTTATGTCCAATGAATATGCATAAATCTGATCGATTAAGAGAAGTTGCAGAAAAAATGTATCAAGATTTTGTAGATGCAGGAATTGATGTGTTATTTGATGACAGAAAAGTACGTGCTGGCTTTATGTTTTCTGATATGGAACTTATTGGTATTCCACACCGTATTGTCATTGGCGATAGAGGTTTAGATTCTGGCAATGCTGAATATAAAGCAAGAACCGATAAAGAAACCCAAGACATACCATTAGACAAAGTTGTTAATTTTATTAAATCAAAATTAAGTAAATAAAATGAGCATCACTATCAATCCCGATGGGATTGACAGTGATCTAAAACAAATACTTTCATACCTATATCCATTCATAAAATTCTGTTAACGTTGGATCACATTTACTGCATGTGCTTCCACAACCCGATCCTGTTGGCAACCGCTTAACCTTACCCTTACTCACCCATTTCCCTATCATTCCTCTTAATGCATCAGCATCTACATCAAAATGAATAACAAGCTCATTTAAGGTAACTCTTTTTTTTTCTTTAAGATAATTCCTAAGCTCAGATAAAATCATTATCCCTCCTGCTCAATTCCATCAAAGCCAGCCGATTTACCATATACCCACAAACCAAATAAAACACAAAGAAAGGTAGTTATTAGCCCAAATACCCATTGAGCTGAATAATTTGGATGTTGGCTATAAGTAGCTGCTTGATAAAAAATAGTGGCTGCCATATAAGCTAATCCAGTTGTCCAAAAAACAACAAACAGCGCCCATTGAACATTGGTCTCACGATAAATTGCTGTTGTTGCAGCAACACAAGGCGCATATAAAAGAATAAACAATAAATAGGCGAATGCACCAGCCTGCCCATCAAAACTTGACCGCATTGCATCAAATGTACTCGTTGTTACCTCTTGACTTTCTGCTGCACTCTCAAGACTAGAGACATCACCAATATTTACACCTAGAGGGTCAAGAATATTATCTGCAACTGCTAATAAATTCTCAGGAATAGTTCCAAAGGCATCAATTAGCGCTTGTTGTAAATTAAATTTATTTTCATCAGAAGCATCATTTACTGACATTTCACTATACAAGGCATCTAAAGTTCCCACTACAGCTTCTTTCGCTAATACTCCCGTAAAAATACCTACCGTTGCCGGCCAATTATCTTCTTTAATTCCCATGGGTTTAAATGCTGGCGTTAAAAAACGCCCAATTTCACTTAACACTGATTTTTGACTGTTTTCTTGGCCGAAGCTACCATCTGTTCCTAAAGCATTTAGAAAATTTAAAACTAATACCATAGGAACAATAACTTTTCCTGCATTAAATATAAAACTTTTTAATCTATCCCAGGTTTTTATATAAACGCCTTTAATTGTTGGCATATGATAGGTTGGTAGCTCCATAATAAAAGGGGTTGCCTCACCTTTAAACAGAGTATGCCGCATTATTAAACCTGTAAGAATCGCCACTACAATTCCCAGCAAGTAAAGTCCAAAAACTAAATTTTGCCCACCTACTGGAAAAAAAGCTGCTGCAAATAATGCATAAACAGGTAATCTTGCCCCACACGACATAAAAGGGTTCATCAAATTGGTCAGTATTCTGTCTTTTTGATTATCTAACGTCCGAGTCGCCATAATTGCAGGAACATTACAACCAAAACCAACAATCATTGGTACAAATGATTTTCCCGGCAAACCGATCATTAACATTAATCGATCCATGACAAATGCAGCTCGAGACATATACCCTGAATCCTCCAAGGCCGATAGAAACATGAATAAAAACCCTACTATTGGTATAAAAGTAGCCACTACCTGTATCCCACCACCAATACCATTAGCAATTAAAACAACTAACCATTCAGGAAAATCAATATCTGAGAGTACAACACTTAAACCATCAACAAAAATAGCACCCACTGCTTGATCAAAAAAATCAATAAATGCACTTCCAATATTAATGGTAAACATAAACATGGCATACATTACAAATAAAAATATTGGAATGCCTAAAAACTGATTTAAGACTATTCGGTCAATTTTATCTGAAGCATGTCTAGAAACTTCATTTAATCGACAAACACTTTGTTTTGTTAATGAATTAACAAAACCATAACGAGCATCAGCTGCCAGTATATCTATTTCATCATCTGTTTCAGTTTCGACCCATTGCTGAAGCTGAGAAACTTTCTTTTCCACTTTATTTCCAGCCATTTTTTTAGCTAAAGTATCATCTTCTAACAGTCGCAGCGAAAGCCAACGTAAATCACATTCGCTTGTTATCGCTTGCTTTTCCAAAAAAGGAGATAAAGTAAAAATTGCTTCCTCAAGCAAAGGAGAGTACTTAATTTCTATCGTTGGTATAGAAGGTATTTCGTAGGCTTGGTCAACAACTGATCTTAACAGATCAATCCCCATACCTGTTGATGCAGAAATAGGGACAACGGGACAGACCAATGCTTTTGATAAAAAATTTGTATCAATTTTAATTCCACGCTGCTTAACTGCATCCATCATATTAAGGACTAATATCATGGGCACTCGCATTTCAACAAGCTGGGATGTTAAATATAAATTTCTTTCTATATTTGATGCATCTAATATATTGATAATTAAGTCAGCTTCTTTTGACGCGACATAATCTCGAGCTATTTTTTCATCTAACGAAACTTGGTCATCAGCAGCATCCAGAGAATAAGTTCCAGGCAAGTCGACCACTATTATTTTTTTATTCGCAAAAAAATACTCCCCTGTTTTCTTTTCAACAGTGACACCTGGCCAATTACCAACATGCTGCTTTGATCCTGTTAAAACATTAAAAAGAGTCGTTTTCCCACAATTAGGATTACCTACAACACCAATTGTCAAATGATTTTTCATATTTTATTTATTAATAAAACTGCTGCTTCATTTTTTCGTAATGTTAATGAAAATCCACGTATTTTAATTTCCACAGGATCTCCTAACGGAGCGAATCGTGTCACTATAAACTCTGTTCCAGGTGTTAAACCCATAGCTAACAAACGTTTTCGATATGCTTTACCTGACTTATCAAAGCCTATAATTTTACCCTGATCACCTACAGCAAGCATTTTTATACTCGTCTTTACTACCTTTTCCAATTATCTAAAAACCCCCAAGTCAAAACACCGAGAATAATTCTCATTTAGATAAACTATAGCATATTTACTTTTTCAGAAAAAGATCGTTACCTTCTTAAAAAGAAAAAGAATAAACATTAATGTCTATAAGTTTGGTTTATTACTAGAATAATAAAAAGAGATAGAAAGAAACGAAAAACTAAAAATCATTTTAGAGACTGATAGCTTATATGAGAGGGCAATAGTGGTGAGGTTACCGAAGAATAAAGAAATTCTGGTTAGAAGGTTTTTACAAATTAAAAAAACCTCTATTTAACTGAAAAGGAAAGAAGAAACTTCTTCCTTAATTAAACTATTAATCTTTTTTTGATTTTTGATTTAATTGTTTATTTAGGTGGGCATAATCTGTTTTTAATTTTAAAACTTGAAACCACGCAACTAATAAACCGATCATTATTCCCACAAATAACTCTATTGTTAAGGCTATAGTAAGCGGCAATGAAATTGAACCAAACCCTAAGTTTATCTGTACTAGATGAAAATTCATAACTGAAAAAATCAGTGCAACAATAAAAATAACTAAAAATAATATTAATATAATTAACTTCATCTAAGAAACTCTTATTATTACACTGAATTTTTAAAAAACCTACTCAAGATCACTATGATCCACCACTCATCGTTTAATAAGAATGGTAACATAATAAATAATGAGTAGGGTTTTAATCAATTATTTTACATTTTTCACGAGAAGTATCAACTCTATCTCGTAATTCTTTCCCTGGTTTAAAATGAGGGACATACTTTGCTGTTAATGATACTGCATCACCTGTTTTTGGGTTTCTCCCCATACGAGGTGCGCGATGATGTAATGAAAAACTGCCAAAGCCTCTTATCTCTATTCTTTCTCCTGTCGATAAAGTTTCGCTCATTTGCTCAATTACACATTTCACCGCTAACTCAACATCTTTAACTGCAAGATGCTGAAGCTTACCGGCCAAAGACTCAATTAATTCTGATTTAGTCACATTCAATCCTATTATAAGAAAGGAGTTACCTAGGAGTATGTATAAAAGCAACAAACTAAAGTTACTTCCTACATGCCTCTATGAAACGGGTTGGTTAAATAGCTATTCACTATAACCCTAGTCAAAAACAAAAAAAAAACAACATTAATACAAAAAAAAGTTGACTTAAACGCTTAAAACTAGTATCAAAAAAACCTTTCCTTTCTCAGGACTTTTACAAAAACTACTAAACCGCTGACATTAAAGTACAGAATATAGTATTAGAGTCTCATCACTAAATGAGACTTTACAATAATAACCCCCACACACAAATAACAACGATTCATAGCACTATTTTTATTATTATTTATCTAACTGTTTAAAGATATCGCCCAAAGTAGCCGAACCTGTATTACTTTGTTGACCAAAGTCTTTTAAAGCACCCGCTTCTTCATCGTTATCTTTAGCTTTTATTGATAATGAAATCGATTTTGTCTTTTTATCAACACCAATAAATTTGGCTTCGATTTCATCACCTTCATTCAATAAAGTACGCGCATCTTCAACACGGTCACGTTGAATTTCTGAAGCACGTAAATAACCTTCAACATGCTCAGATAGCTCTACTACTGCACCTTTTGCATCAACAGATTTGACTTTTCCATTTACTAAACTACCTTTTTCATGTAAGCCAATAAAGTTTTGGAATGGGTCTTGTTCTAGTTGTTTAATACCTAAAGAAATACGCTCTCGCTCAGAATCAACCGCTAAGATGATTGTTTCTACCTCATCACCTTTTTTGTAGTTACGAATTGCTTCTTTATCGGCTTCATTCCACGTAATATCAGATGTATGTACCAAGCCATCGATACCACCATCCAAACCAATAAACACACCGAAGTCAGTAATTGATTTGATTTTTCCAGATATTTTGTCACCTTTGTTATGAGTTGCAGCAAACTCATCCCATGGATTAGTACGACATTGCTTCATACCTAATGAAATACGACGACGTTCTTCGTCTATTTCGAGAACCATAACTTCAACAGCATCGCCTAACTGAACAACTTTAGATGGGTTAACGTTTTTATTAGTCCAGTCCATTTCAGAAACATGAACTAACCCTTCAACACCTTCTTCAATCTCTATGAAGCAACCATAATCAGTCAAGTTATTTACCTTGCCAGAAACACGAGCTCCTGCTGGGTAACGGTTTGCAATTTCTTTCCACGGATCTTCACCCATTTGTTTCATACCTAATGAAACACGAGTTTTTTCTTTATCAAATTTAAGTACTTTAACTTCAATTTCTTGACCGATTTCCACACATTCAGAAGGATGACGAACACGACGCCATGCCATATCTGTAATATGTAATAAACCATCAACCCCACCTAAATCAATAAATGCACCATAGTCAGTTAGGTTTTTAACGATACCCTTAACGATTGCACCATCTTCAAGAGTTTTCATTAACTCTTCTCTTTCTGCACTATATTCTTTTTCTACAACAGCACGACGAGATAGAACAACGTTATTGCGTTTTTGATCAATTTTTATGACTTTAAACTCAAGATCACGACCTTCAAGAAAAGTAGTGTCTCTAATTGGACGAACATCAACTAATGAACCAGGTAAAAATGCACGTAGAGCACCCACTGCAACAGTGAAGCCACCACGAACTTTACCATTAATACGTCCAACAACCGTTTCTTCAGCTTCAAAGGCTTTTTCAAGTTCGCCCCAAGCTCTATTTTTCTTAGCTTTATCACGGGAAAGAAGAGTAGAACCTAGCCCATCTTCGAATAAATCAAGAGCAACCTCAATTTCATCACCAATATCAACTTCCAAGTCACCATCGGCACTTAAAAACTGCCATTTTGGAATAACACCTTCAGATTTTGCTTGTGCACTGACAATAACAAAATCATTATCAATATCAATAACAGTACCAATTAACATTGCGCCAGGGCGCATTTCCGTCCGAAGTAAACTTTCTTCAAATAATTCAGCAAAGCTTTCGCTCATGTTTTCTTTCCCATACTTGTTTTACATACACCTTAATAGTTCATCATGCGTTATCAAACGTATGATGTTTTATCAAAAGTACAAACAAGCTTCTTTTATCAAAGTTAAAATAAAGCCTTTAATATAATATTGTTTAAGGCCACCAAAAGGTTCTAACGAACCAAATTTAATACTTCTTCGACTACCTTTTCTATTGATAAATCTGAAGAATCTATATAAAGAGCATTATCCGATTTTTTTAGTGGAGCAGTCGCTCTCTCTTGATCTCTACGATCACGGACTTCAATCTCTTTAATTATTTCTGCTAGATTAGCATCATTTCCTTTTTCTAACAACTGATTGCACCTTCTTTTTCCTCTTTCTTCAGCACTCGCTGTTAAATATACCTTTTTCAAAGCATTCGGAAAAACAATCGTCCCCATATCCCGACCATCAGCAACCAGACCTGGTTCTTGTTGAAAATCTTGTTGTTTTTGTAACAAAACTGCTCTCACTTTTGGATACGCCGCTACAATTGACGCTGTATTTCCTATCGTTTCAAATGGAAGTTCAGAGGTAATATCCTTACCATCAAGTTTAACTACCAGTTCATCACCACATTCAAACTCTAATTTCATCGTTTCAGCAATATTTACAACAGTATCCACGTCAGTAATATCACACTTTTTTTTCATGACTGCAATAGCCAAAGACCGGTAAATGGAACCACTATCTAAGTAATTCCATCCCATTTTTTTTGCCACAGCCCTACTTACAGTCCCCTTTCCAGCTCCACTTGGCCCATCAATAGTTAAGACAGGTATCTTCATTTTAAATTCAGACCTAGTTGAGTGGCTAAAGTAGGAAATTCAGGAAAAGAAGTATTTACATTTTCACAATCTTTAATGATAATCGGAGCTGTTGCCCTAAGTCCTGCAATAGAAAAAGACATTGCTATTCGATGGTCACCATGGGAATCTACTTCACCCCCACCAATTGAATCAATAGGCTTACCTTGAATTACCATACCATCTTTTGTAGGTTGTGCATCAACACCTAAAATTTGTAATCCATCTGCCATAACTTGAATGCGATCACTCTCCTTAACTCGCAATTCTTTTGCTCCAGTTAATCTTGTTTGCCCTTCTGCACACGCTGCTGCGACAAATAATACAGGAAACTCATCAATTGCTAAGGGAACTAGTTTTTCAGGAATGTCGATACCTTTCAATTGACTCGATACAACGCGTAAGTCAGCCACGGGTTCACCTCCTATAGTTTTTTCATTCAGAACTTCAATTTTTGCTCCCATTAAACGTAAAATATCAATGACACCCGTTCGTGTTGGATTAACGCCAACATGCTTTAGTGTCACATCTGAATCTTGGGCAATTGATGCGCCGACTAAAAAGAAAGCAGCTGAAGAAATATCGCTAGGCACATCAATATCAGTTGCTACTAATTTACCATCTGAATTAATACTTGCAGCATTACCTTCAACGTTGACTGGATAAGAAAATCCATTCAACATTCTTTCTGTATGGTCTCGTGTTGAAGCAGATTCTGTTACTTTTGTCTCGCCTTCCGCAAACATTCCTGCTAATAACAAACAAGACTTTACTTGTGCACTGGCTATCGGCATTAAATAATCAATCCCTTTTAACTCACTAGTTCCAGTAATATGTAATGGAGCTGTACCACCCTCTTGAGTTTCTATTTTGGCTCCCATCGCCGTCAATGGGTCAGTTACTCTTTTCATAGGCCGTGAAGATAATGATTTATCTCCCGTTAAAATAGTATTAAATGATTGTCCAGCCAATAAACCACTTAATAACCTCATTGATGTACCCGAATTCCCTAAGTACAACGGTTCCTTTGGCTCTATTAATCCATGTTTTCCAACACCATGGATAGTTACTTCACCATTATTTGGCCCTTCAATTTCCACACCCATTGCCTTAAAAGCTTGCAAAGTAGCAAGCGCGTCATCTGCATTTAAAAAACCGGTAACATGCGTAGTTCCCTCAGCTAATGAACCAAGCATAATGGATCGGTGAGACATTGACTTATCCCCGGGCACACGAATTTCTCCACGTAGCTTACCCCCAGGTTGGACATTAAATGTAATAGATTGAGACATATGATTATCAAGTTGATTAAGAAAACGTTGCCTAGCTTGTTTGGCATACGTAAAGGTTTCAAAAAGTTGCTGGCTTTCATTATTTACCAGCATGTGTTCAATATTTCCAAGCTCTTCTTGCATCTGTTGAAGCAAAAGAACAATTTCCTTTTTGTTTGCCATACAAATATCCAGCCACATGGTTGGATCACTTGAAGCAATACGCGTAAAATCTTTAAATCCACCCGCGGCATATTTAAAAATATCTACCTGTTCATTTTTTTTCCCTAGCAAGTCAACTAATGAAAATGCCAATATATGTGGCAAGTGACTCGTAGCAGCTAAAACTGCATCATGGTGATCAACATCCATAATCGAAATGTTAGACCCTATTTTTTCCCAAAACTTAATTATTTTATTTAAAGCATCAGGACATGATGACTTTAAAGGCGTAATAATTAATCGCTTATTTTTAAATAAATCGACCTGAGATGCTTCAACACCACTTTTTTCTGCTCCCGCTATCGGATGGGCAGGAATAAAATTACTGGGCATTTCAGAAAATACAGATCGTGCGGCATCAACAACGCTTCCTTTTGTACTTCCTGCATCTGTATAAATGGTTTGTTCATTCCAAAACGGCTTAAGTTTTTTTAAAATTTGTTCTATAACACCAACAGGGGTCGCGATGATAACACAATCAGCATCTTTAACAGCAAGCTCTATATCAAGATAAAACTCATCAATAACACCCAGTTTTTTTGCTGCTTGTAAATTTGTTAAGCCCTTTTGACGACCAAAAGCTACGATATAATTACATAGACCTTTTTGACGAGCTACTTTAGCAATTGATCCACCAATCAACCCTACACCGATGATACAAATTTTATTAAACATTAACTCAATATATCTTTTAATGCTGTAACAAAAAACTGATTTTCTTTCTCAGTACCAATACTGATTCTTAAGTGATTAGGCATTTCATAGTTTGCAACAGGACGAACTATCACCCCTTTTTCTAACAATGCTTGGTAAATAGGCATTGATTCTTGCTTTAAATCAACAGAAACAAAATTGCCACTTGAAGGAATCCATGACAGACCCAGCTTAGAAAAGGCATTAGTCAAAAATTGCATACCTTGTTTATTAGTCGTAATTGTTTCAGCTAGGTAATCTTCATCAATTAATGCCTCTTCAGCTGCAGCCAAAGCCAACATATTATTATTAAAAGGTTGACGTACACGATTAAATAAATCAGCAAGCTCGGTTGATGATACCCCATACCCTATTCGTAAACCCGCTAAACCATAGGCTTTAGAAAAAGTACGCGTAATAATTAAGTTAGGATATTCTTTCAGCCACTCAATTGAATCAACTCTTTTATCTTGATCAACAAATTCAAAATAAGCTTCATCCAGAATACAAACAACCGTTTCTGGTAATGCGCTAAGAAAATTTTTCAAAACTTTCTTCTCTATCAAGGTACCCGTCGGATTATTTGGGTTTGCAATAAATACGACTCGTGTTTTTGAGTTAACCATTGCAACCATTGCATCTAAATCATGACCAAAATTTAATGCAGGCGCCACTCTGGCCGTTGCTCCAGCAGCTTGTGTCACTAGTGGATACACTGCAAATGCATGCTGAGAAAAAACAACTTCAGAATCAGGCGTTAAAAAGGTACGCGCAACTAATTCTAAAATCTCATTTGAACCATTTCCCAAGGTAATTTGGCTTGTTAAAACATTCAGTTTTTTAGCTAATGCTTGTTTTAATGCAAAACCATTACCGTCAGGATAACGAGAAAGTTCTGTTAATGTCTTTTGAATAGCTAATAATACTTTACTACCTGGCCCTAAAGGGTTTTCATTTGATGCAAGTTTAACTATCTCAGTTAATCCTAGCTCTCTTTTTAGCTCATCAATTGGTTTTCCAGGCACGTAGGGAATAAGGTTTTGTACACCTTTAACAGCAAAGTCTCCAATTTTATTAGTCTTTATCATAGTGTTCAAATAACTGCTTTAGGGTATGAACCTAATATGTTTAACCAGTTAACATTTTCTTTTAACGACCCTAATGCCCTTGCGATATTTTCATCGTCTTTATGCCCAACAATATCGATAAAAAAAACATAATCCCAAAGTGCTTGCTTAGAAGGCCTTGATTCAATATGACTCATACTAATCCCGTATTTTGCAAAGGGTTCTAAAATAGTATGCAATGAACCAGCTCGATTACCTGTAGAAACTAATAATGACGTTTTGTCTAAACCTGTAGAAGCCGGGTCTTGCATTCCAATAATAATAAACCGAGTCGTATTGTTAGATTCATCTTCAATATTTTTTTCTAGAATATTAAGTTGATAAATATTTGCAGCAACCTCTCCCGCTATTGCCATTTTATTTTTGCTTTCAGAGGCCAATCGAGCAGCCTCTGCATTGCTACTAACTGCAGTTCTAACCACATGAGGTAAATGTGTATCAAGCCATTGACGACACTGTGCCAATGATTGTTGATGAGAAAAAATTTCTGTCACATCACTTAATTTTTCAGCATGTCCCATTAAGTTTTGATGAACTCTTATTTCAACTTCTCCACAAATTTTCAGAGAGGAAGAAACAAACCTATCTAAAGTATGAGTAATGACACCTTCCGTTGAATTTTCTACGGGTACAACACCAAACTGACAATGCTGATTTTCTACCTCTGTAAAAATATCATTAATCGTTGTCACTGGTACTGTATTTACTGTTTGACCAAAGTGTTTTAAAGCAGCTTGTTGAGTAAATGTTCCTTCTGGCCCTAAAAAAGCAATATCCAGTGGCTTTTCTAAAGCCAAACAAGATGACATTAATTCTCTAAAAAAACGAGCAGCGGTATCATTTGATAATGGCCCAGGGTTCATTTCTTTAATGCGGCGTAATACTAATGCTTCACGATCAGGTCGATAAAATGTGCCAGTTTCACCTTCAGAAAGTTTTGTTCTGGCGACTTCTAATGCACAGGATGCTCGCCGATTGATTAATTGAAGTATTTGACTATCAATTGCATCAATTCTATCTCTTAATTCTGGAAGCGGGATTATGTCGGCCATTGTGTATTCTTCAATCAAGCAATATGTAAGTCGGAAAAGCAAAAAAATAAATTGTTCCCATATTAATTAAGGGAACAGGTTATATTTTACATTTTTTTATCCATGAGTTCTTTCAAACTCTCTCATAAAATCAATTAAAGCAGTAACACCTTCTTTTGGCATTGCATTATAGATACTAGCACGCATACCACCGACAGAGCGATGTCCTTTTAATGAACTTAATCCATTCTCAGCAGCAAGGCTTAAAAACGATTTATCTAGATCGGCATTAGCCAAAACAAAAGGTACATTCATTCTAGAACGAAATTCTTTTTTAACAGGATTAGAATACAGAGACGACTGCTCAATAGCTTGATATAAGTTATCAGATTTCAACTTATTTTGCTTTTGCATTGTATCAATACCCCCTGACTCTTTTATCCATTTCAATACTAACCCAACCAAATACCAGTTATATGTTGCGGGTGTATTAAGCATTGAATCATTTTTTGCTTGTTGTGCATAATCGAAAACAGAAGGAATATTTTTGTCCGCATGCCCAACCAAGTCATCTCTTACGATAACAATAGTGACCCCAGCAGGCCCCATGTTTTTTTGTGATCCAGCATATATAATACCAAATTTACTGACATCAATTGATCGCGATAAAATATTTGATGACATATCACACACCAAAGGAATATCACCAAATTCAGGTATATCGTTAAACTCTACTCCATGAATAGTTTCATTATCTGTATAGTGCAAGTATGCTGCCTGTTCATCAACATTCCAATTAGAAAACGGAGGGATATCAGTATAATTAGAAGATTCAGAGTTTGCAGAAACAAGTACATCACAATATTTTTGAGCTTCTTTTACTGCTTTACCAGACCACGCACCAGTATTGACATAGCAAGCTTTACTCTTGGTTTTTAAAATATTCTGAGGGATAAAAGCAAACTGCCCTGTTGCTCCACCTTGTAAAAACAAAACCTTATAATTATCAGGAATATTAAGCAACTCAATTAAATCACTTTTTAATTCCTCAGCAATAGACATAAATTCTTTGCCACGATGACTCATCTCCATCACCGACATACCACTACCACGCCAATCCAGTAACTCTTCCTTCGCTTTTAATAAAACCGATTCTGGTAATGTTGAGGGGCCAGCACTAAAATTAAATATTCTACTCATGTTTACGTCTCTTCTCCGCCGTTGTCTTCTTCTAAATTATTTTTTTCTGGCTCTTCAGTTGGTACATTTTCCTCAGTAGCCTGGCTCTCTGAACCATCAGCAATCTCATCCTCTTCATCATCAGGCAGACCATCTAATCTATCCACACCGACAACTTTTTCTTTTTTATCAAGTCGAATCACCCGCACACCTTGAGTATTCCGTCCAACAACAGAAATCTCATTCACTTTTGTTCTAACTAGCACACCGCCACTAGTAATCAACATAATTTCATCAGTATCATTGACTAATGTTGCACCAATAACTGCACCATTTCGATCAGATGTTTGAATTGAGATCATCCCTTGTCCACCACGTTTGTGACAGGTAAATTCTTCAAGCCTGGTTCTTTTACCGTATCCATTTTCGGTAATATTCAAGACCATTCCTTCAGCAGCAATAATTAACGAGATCACTTTGTGACCTTTTGGTAATCTAATACCTCGAACACCTGTTGCAGTACGCCCCATAGAACGCACATCAGTTTCATTAAAACAATTCGCTTTACCCGCACTACTAAACAACAATACATTTTGCTGCCCATCAGTAACATCAACCCCTACAAGCTCATCATTTTCACGTAAATCTATTGCAATTTTTCCATTTGCTCGCTGTTTTTCAAACTCTTTTAATGGTGTTTTCTTAACCGTACCCGCTGCTGTTGCCATGAATATATACTTATCGTCCGAATATTCACGAACCGTCAGCATCGCATTGATTTTTTCCCCCTTATCTAATGGCAATAAATTAACGAAAGGCTTTCCACGGGAACCACGACTGGCAACTGGCAAATGAAATACTTTTAACCAATACACTTTACCTAATGATGAAAAGCATAAAATTGTATCGTGAGTATTTGCAATAATCAGTTTTTCAACAAAATCTTCTTCTTTAGTCGCGGTTGCTGATTTGCCACGCCCGCCTCTACGCTGAGCTTTATAGTCATCCAATGGCTGTGATTTAACATAGCCTTCATGAGACATGGTAACCACCATATCTTCTTCAGTAATTAGATCTTCAGCAGACAAGTTTAAATGATCTTGTATTATGACAGTACGTCGCTCATCCGCATACTGCTCTCTAATTTCTTCTAGTTCTTCACGGATAACTTCCATTAACCGGATATCGCTACCCAAAATCTCCAAATAGCCATCAATCATTTCAAGTAATTCTTTGTACTCTTTAACGATTTTTTCTTGTTCCAACCCTGTTAAGCGGTGTAAACGTAACTCAAGAATAGCTTGAGCTTGGGCTTCAGATAATTTATAGGCTCCATCATGCGCGCCAAATTCAATTGACAAACTTTCTGGTCGGGTACGATCTACATCAGCATTTTCTAGTAATGCAGCGACTAAACCTAACGCCCAGTCTCGAGCTAACAACCCTTTCTTGGCTTCTGCAGGTGTATTTGATGTTTTGATTAACTCAATCATCTCATCAATATTAGCTAATGCTATCGCTAAACCTTCTAAAACATGAGCTCTTTCACGCGCTTTACGTAATAGATATATTGTTCTTCGTGTAACAATTTCACGTCGATGGTCAATAAAAGCAACAAGAATCTCTTTAAGACCCATACAATAAGGACGGCCTTCGCGAATAGCCACCATATTAATACCAAACACAACCTGTAATTGCGTTTGTTTATAAAGATTATTTAGCATAACCTCGGCAACTTCACCTCTGCGCAACTCAATTACCATACGCATGCCATCTTTATCAGATTCATCCCGTAAACCGGTAATACCTTCAATCTTTCCAGTTTTAATCAACTCCGCTATTTTTTCAATTAACCGAGCTTTATTCACTTGGTATGGCAACTCAGTCACAATAATTGACTGCTTTCCACTATCATCTCTATCTTCAAAATGGCAACGTGAGCGCAAATGAATCCGCCCTCTTCCTGTCATATACGCTTCATAAATACCAGAAGCACCATTAATAAACCCAGCCGTTGGAAAATCGGGCCCTGGCATATGCTGCATTAATTCTTGAATAGCACATTCAGAATTATTGATGATTGCTAAACAAGCACCGATCACTTCATTAATATTGTGAGGTGGAATATTAGTAGCCATCCCCACAGCAATTCCAGAAGAACCATTGATTAATAAGGTTGGCAGTCGCGTTGGCATGACTGATGGTTCTGATTCAGACTCATCGTAGTTAGAAACAAAGTCAACTGTTTCCTTATCGAGATCCGCCAAGATCTGATGAGAAATTTTAGCCATCCGTACTTCTGTATAACGCATAGCAGCAGGCGAATCGCCATCAACTGAACCAAAGTTTCCTTGTCCGTCAATCAACATATATCGCATAGAAAATGGCTGTGCCATACGAACGATAGTGTCATAAACAGCCGTATCACCATGTGGATGGTATTTACCTATAACATCCCCAACAACACGTGCCGACTTTTTATAAGGCTTATTCCAATCATTACCCAATACACTCATCGCATATAAAACACGACGGTGCACGGGTTTAAGTCCATCTCTAACATCGGGAAGAGCTCGACCTACAATCACACTCATTGCATAGTCAAGGTATGACTGTTTCATCTCATCTTCGAGATTAACAGGTATAATTTCTTTAGCGAATTCTGACATTGATCCTTTGTTTGTATTTATGCTAAAACTGCACGTTTCTTTCGTAAAAACACAGAAGTGTTAATATCCATTAAATCGAGTAAAACTAGCCGTGTTAAAAAATGCTCAATTATAACAAAAATATATAAACAAAAGGCGAAAGGTTTTAGAGTAAAAAAAAATTACATTAAGAACATGATTTATAAGACATTCAATATCATTGATCAACCATTTACATAACAATAAAGCATTAATACGACCCAAGAATCAGGTTGTTTTACTCATTTATTAGGATAAATCTTCAACCTAATGATAGTGAACCTTTAACTTAAAACTCTGTTCTTAATATAGTTTAGTGCATTAACAACTTATTACAGTGCAAAAAAATCACATGAAACGCCAAAAAAACATAATCTGGCTAATGATATTGCTGCCACTACTAAATCAAACAACAAGAGTAAAAGCCTCTGAAAACCATATTAGTCAACTTTCTCCCTCATTATCTTCAAAAAAACTGGTCTCAGCCGTATTATCAGCAAACCCGAAACTAGAAATAGCGCAAGCCGCGTGGGAAGCTTCTATAGCGCGTATAGACCAGAGAGCATCATTTGAAGATCCAATGTTTAGCTATACTATGGCACCTCAAACTATAGATAATAGTCATACAGAATATGGTCAAAAAATTGAAATATCCCAAAAACTCCCTTGGCCAGGAAAACGACACTTACGCAACGAAGCTGCGAGTCATAAAGCGAGTGCTGCAGCCCAAACTATCAATAGCTTACGCATAAAACTTTCTGCTATAGCCAAGTCATTTTATGCTGACTGGTATTACATTCATCAAACGATAAAAATCAACCAACTTAATCAGGGTCTATTAAAAGAATTTATGGAAATTGCGACTAGTCGATACAGTCTAGGCATAGCGAATAAACAAGATGCGTTACGAGCTGAAATGGAATTTGCAATGTTAGAACACCAATCCATTACGCTTACACGAAAAAAAAAGTCAATTCGCACACACATTAATACATTACTCAATAAACAACCTGATAGCCCACTTCCCCCACCCTTGAGTTTATCAGTAATTGAGTCTATTCCTACCGTAGAATATCTACACAAACATGCCCTGCAAGTTCACCCAAAACTTAAAGCATTCACGGCATCAATTCAAGCAGCAAAATCACAATCTAAACTGACACAAAAAAACAACTATCCTGATATAACAGTAAAAGCAGGATACAACAGTTTATGGAAAGACAGCAGTAAACACTTTACAGTGGGTGTTGGAATTAATTTACCCTTATTTCAAGACAAACATAGAGCAGCTGAAAATGAAGCACTTGCCCAAATAAAACAAACTATCTGGCAACAAACCGACTATATTGCCAAGCTTAAAGAAGAAATACAAATTTACTATGACCTTACTAACGAAAGCATTCATGTGTTTAGCTTATATAAAAGCAAATTACTACCTCTTTCCAAAGAAACGTTAGATGCCGCAGAATCAGACTATCAATCTGGAAAAGGTGATTTTTTAAGCTTAATTAGTAGCGAAAAAAAATATATGCAAACTCAATTACAAACTGAACAAGCACTTGCCGATATTCACCGCCGCCTTGCTAAATTAGAAAGTGCAGCGGGTTACATCAAACCATTCCCTTCAAGTCCTGCAAAAACAAGTGAGACACAATGAAACGTTTATCGATCCTTTTGTTGCTAATTATTGCCGTCTGTTTAATAGGTGTAGCCACTAATCATTTTTTTTTATCACCTGACAACACAATCAAAAAAACCTCAATACAAAATATTGGTAAAGAGCACTTTGCAGGCTCATTCAAAGTACAAGTTGCTATTAACCCAAGACAACCTAGAGTAGGTAAAAATCAAGTCAAGCTTATTATTCGGGACAAGAATGACCAACCTGTTAATAATGCTAGCATTAAGGCAGTAGCAGAAATGCCTGCCATGGGTTCCATGCCCACCATGTATGCACCTGCAGAGATAACAAGCGAACAACCCGGGCTTTACCAAGGACAATTTGAACTTCCTATGATGGGAGCATGGCCATTAACCTTAACTATAGATGCTGGTTCACAAGGACAAGCCCAACTTAGCTTTGATATGGGAACCAGTCGAAAAGGCTTATCACTTTCATCAGCCACACCTAGCATTTTTGCCCCCCAGCCTGATGCTCAATCCGATAAAAAACAATTACAATCAAAAACATTTAAAGTCGACACTTATCGTCGTCAATTAATTGGTGTTACAACTGAGAAGGTGACTAGCATCAATATGACAGAAATCATTCATTCAAGTGCAATAATCAGTTATGACCAAACCAGCCTAACTGACATTAACCTTAAATTTAATGGCTGGATAGATAAGCTAGATGCTGATTATGTGGGCAAGCAAGTCAAAAAAGGCCAGACATTATTTACTGTTTACAGCCCCGATTTAGTCTCTAGCCAAAATGAGTATTTACATAGTTTTAAACGCAAGTCATCAAGTCATACCCTTAAAGCAGCTGCTGCCCGCCGATTATCTTTATGGGGGATTAATCAGTCACAGATTAGAGCACTAGAGAAACGTGGACAACCCCTTGAGTATCTACCCATTCTATCCCCTATTTCTGGAACAATTATTGAAAAAAACATTGTGCCAGGCGCTGCTTTTACAGCAAGCTCGAAACTTTTACGTATAGCAGACTTATCGACTGTATGGGTAGAAGGCCAAGTGTATGAAGCAGATTTATCACAAATCAAACTAGGAATGACAGCACAAGTGATTCTAGAAAATAGACCAGACACCCCATTGATAGGTAAAGTGACTTTTATTGAGCCATTTCTAGAAAATGAAACACGTGCTGCTCGAGTCCGAGTAGAACTACCAAACCCCAATGATTTATTACGCCCAGACCAATATGTACATTTACAACTGCAAGTTAACCTTGGTGAGCGTCTTGTTGTACCAGAACAAGCCGTAGTTTTTACTGGAAAAAATCGTGTGGTTTTTGTTGATTTGGGTGATGGTCGCTTACAAGCAAAAAAAATTAAAATTGGAGCCCGTAATGATGACCACATTGAAGTTATTGAAGGTTTAAACATCAACGATATCGTGGTGAGTTCTGGAAGTTTTCTGATTGCTTCGGAAAGCAAATTAAAAACAGGGGTTGATCAATGGTAAATCATAAATAAAGGGAATCTCTATAAATACGA
>JAGLDH010000093.1 GCA_023145835.1 Methylococcales bacterium | reverse complement strand
ACACAATTGTTGGCTTCCCACAGTTTTTTCCCTGCAATAACAGAGGCACTTAAATTTTCTTCATTTGAACGCTTTGGTATCTGTTGAACCGTATCAAAAGTTAAAGCTATAAATAACAATAGGGCAAATGCTCCACCACCATAATAGATATTTTTCGCCGTACTTTTCGTAATTCGTTCTGCCATAGTAACTCCTCTGTTTAATTATTAGGATAGTAACAAAAAAATTTTAATTCTACATTAAAGTAGTATTTAATATAAATTATATTATGATGGCACTTATGAAAGATACAAAACTAAAAAACCAATACCCAGCAGGAGACTTTGCCGTTTGGATTATTATCTACATAGAGTTGCTTACCTTTGGACTTTTCTTTGTGGGTTTTGCCTACTCTCGAAGAGCCGATGTAGAGATGTTTAATGCTTCACAGCTACTACTTGACCAACGAGCAGGACTTGTAAATACTATTATTCTTCTTACGAGCAGTTACTTTGTTGTAAAAGCTGTCGAAGCCATTAAAAAGTTAGAACCAAAAGAGGCGATAAAAAAGGCAAAAAATTGGCTCTTGGGAGCTATGGGCATGGGTGGTGTATTTTTAGTCATCAAAATGATGGAGTTTGTAGGAAAGTATCAAGAAGGCATTAACCTAAGTACTAACAAATTTTTTATGTTCTATTTTATACTTACCATGTTTCACTTTATGCACGTACTTTTAGGGATGGTTATTCTCTTTCATCTCTACACTCAGACAAAACTTGGGAACTATACACCCACCCAACACAGAGGCTTAGAAACAGGGGCTTCTTACTGGCATATGGTTGATTTTATTTGGATTGTACTCTTTCCACTTATTTACATAATGAGGTGAAATTATGGATAATTTTACAAAAAATTGGCTATTATTAATGTTGTTAACCCTCTTTGCTTTTGGCTTAGGGTGGCTAAAATTGCTCTCCTTGTGGAGTTTTGCTCTTTTACTCTTCACTACTTTTATAAAAGGTCACATCATAGCTGATTACTTTATGGGGTTAAAAGAGATAAAAGGAAAATATAGGCTTATTCCTACTATTTGGTTGTTTATAACGCTGACACTGGTAGCTTTAGCCTATTATGTTCCTATAAAATAAGGTGATTTATGAGACTAAGTAATACATCACAATATGCCATTAATATTATGGTAGCCATTGCAGAACATAAAGAAACTAAATTGCTTAATGCAAAAAGTATCTCTGATACTTTTGATATACCCTACAAATACCTTACCCGAATCATGCCTCAACTTGTAGAAGCAAAATTTATCATCTCAACACGAGGTAGAGAGGGAGGTTACTCTTTAGCAAAAGAGGCATCATCTATTAGTATTATAAATATACTCAATGCAGTTAATGACTCTTTACATGCTTCTAAATGTATTCTAAAACCTGGTATGTGTGATGCAAACAATAAGTGTGCTTTACATGACAGTTGGATGGTTCCTAATAAATCTATTAAAATTATGTTTAATCAGACTACTTTGGAGAGTATTACTAACCTTTAGGGTTATTCGTGTTTCTATATAATAGAAGCCTATACTGATATAGTTTACTTTATCTCCATCGTGAGTTGCCACCTAAAGGTATACATTTCAATAAATATCCATGTTACAAACACAAAGAGCTGATTTTTAAACAGATTTAACTATAATATCAAGATGAAATTTGTACAATTTAAAATATATGGGGGGGGGGGGGCGGCCGAGCAAGGGCGATAATTCCTGTCAGCTCAACTCGGTGTTATCCGTGCTACGGAGCGGTAGCGGAGGAATAACTGGGGTCAGAGTAAAACTAAACTCTAATCAAGCTATTTATAACCAAAAAAATCAACCAGCCAAGCTGGTTATTTAGTTGTTATAGCCTTCATTTACCATGAGTTTGGCATAATCTAGCCGTTATTCTATGGTGAAGATTGTTTTGGGTCTTCGTGTGGGTATTTCGGTCATTTTATTATCCTGATTTTGGGTGGATTATAAACTATAAATCCTTGCAAGATTATTAGACCATTACAGGGTGGGTTATTTGTTTCCAGTTGCCTAAGCACCCATGACAGCGTGCGACCAGCCCCTTTATAGTTTACGCCCTCTCTTATTCTGCCGCTACGTCCCTCCGCGTCTGAATAAGAGGCTTCCATTGTTTGCTTGAGGCTCCGCCTACTTTTCTTGGCTTTTAGCTCAAAGACCTAGGGAGAAACGAAAGCCCATGCTGCGGTAACGAAGGCCTGGCCAGCTCCCGCCACGGACGGCAGAGCGCACGCGACGGCCGCTGAAGATCCAAGAGCCGCCACGCACAACACGATCAACGCTTGCTACAGAACTACTTTCCTCTGGATCTACAACCGCCTTCTGACCTAAATTTTCTTTATACGCATCACGACACCACTCCCACACATTACCGTGCATTTCATGTAAGCCCCATGGGTTAGCAGGTAACGATTTTACTCTTATTGTTTTTTCTCTATTCAACCCTTTTTTTGCATCCCTATACGGACGGCTACCCTCATAATTCACTTGCTCTGGCGTGATATTTTCACCCCATGAAAAAACCGTGTCTGTTCCTGCACGGCAAGCATATTCCCACTGTGCTTCACTGGGTAGTTGAGCTGTTAATTCGGGGATTAACTGATTTAATTGGCTTATAAATTGTTGGGCATCCTCCCAACTGACTTTTTCTACTGGTAGATTACCCTCCCCACTAAAATGGCTGGGGTTTTCACCCATCACGGCTTGATACAAAGCTTGGGTCACTGTTGTATCTGCCAGCCAAAACCCATTGGTTAAGGTAACTTGATGCAGAGTTTCTTTTGCATCCCAAAGTTCTCTATCTACTTCACTTTCGGGTGAACCCATTAAAAACTGGCCTGGCGGGATATAGCGGAAGCGTTGGGTAATATTCTTAATCATGATCTCCTTATAAACCCCGTATTGATCTCGGTCTATTTTAGATAAATCCATCGCTTCATGCACCCAAACACCGGCTAATTCTGGTTTATTAGGACCTTCTTGTTCTGATAGCCAATAATACCGTTTACCTGTTTTATTAAGCTGTGTTTCAACAAATAAACCTTGATGGTCTTGCCCTATATTTTGCGCAAAGTCTGGGCAAGTAATGGCTTCTATCTCCCATTTTTTTTCAGCCGTGCTGAGCGTTATTCTTTGATGCTCTGCTAACTGTAATGGATCCCCTTGTTTAAGGGGGTGTTCTTCCCTATCCGCATATTGCCATACGGCAGGTCGCTTATCACTGGCGGTTAACTGTAAATAATCAATGCTTTGTTGTTCAGTTTCTGCTTTTAAGACAGCCTGCCCTGTTAGCCCTTGCATTATTAATTGATACGTTTGTAGCGGTGTCGGTTCTGAGCTTGGGTTTAATAAGGGTATTTGCTGTTGCTTACAGCCTGCGGGCAATGAGTCTGGCCATTTTCCTTGTTTAATATCCTCCTGAAAAGCAACGGCAATACTGTGGTGTAATGGCGTTGAAAATTCACCAGATTCCCACGCTTGTTTCGGGACAAAATAAGCTAATGTCTTTAGCTGCTGGTTTATTTTCTCTCGGCTTGCCTTTGGTTGTGCTTGGTAAGAATAGGCGAGTAAGGTTTTTAACTGCTCGATGATCGGTTCTTTATTTGCCTGACTCTGGGGGGTTAATGCGGCTTCACTGATCCCATTTAATACGGTTAACCCTTGGTAGGCATTTGTTTGATGCTGGTTGACGATTTTCCAAAATTGTTTTTTTATCTGAGGTTCTAATGCGCTAAATTGCTTATGGTAATGTTCATATTCAGACGGTTGAATGCGAATACCCATGACACCTTGTACTATACGTTTATCCTTCCATATCATCCCTTCTAAAGCCGCATTACCCCAATAAAAGTATTGCCGTAGTTTTCTTAATAATCCATTATCCACCAGAGCCAATGGAGAAATTAGGGTTAAAGCCTGTTCTATTTGAGCGTCTGATACGCGGTTTTTAAAAGGCTGTTTTTTACTATGGCGACTAAACCCATTAGAGGGTTGCAAACTATTTATAGTTAACACTTTAAATAGACTTTTCTCATCAATAGCTTGTGGAGCGGTGCTTAACGTTAGTATTTGCTTGGCTTGTTGGCTGATAGTTTGCACCAGCGCTTGCCATGCCCAATAACGGTGACTATAAAGTGGGTTATTAAAATCAGTTAATAGCAAAACAGATGAACTGATCGTGTATTTTTGAGAGGCAAAGGCGTGTAATGTTCTCTCGTCTACACTAATAACCTGTACTTGTGCTTTGCCCAATTGGGTTTTCAATTGCTTTATAATTTCATCATAATCATGCCAATAGGGATAATGTTCTTGATGCTTATCAACAATGACAGTCAACTGTAATGGCCATTTAGCGTGTGAATAATACGCCAGTTTTTTAATCGGTTTACCTCGGCTTATCGTCCGAATCGTTTTACGATAATCTAAACTCCGCCCTGCCATACGTCGGCCTAAGCTATTTATTAATAAAGGGGCTAATTGAGTTAAAGTGGCTAGGGGTTTCGGCGGCTCAAAAATAAAGCTGCCTTTTTTATTAGGGTCATATTCAGCCGCTTTTTGTGTATCTAATAAATAACTGGCAGGGGTGTTATCCGTTGGCTTTAACTGAGTTATTTTAGTTATTTGCCAAAAAATCATCTTAGGCTGATGCTCTATTGTGCTGGGTCTACTGTCTGCTTCTAACCTCTCTGTTCCCGCAGTGGGAATAGAGAATTGAGGGTGTTTTGTTGTTTCTTCTATTTGGCGCGTATAGTTAAGCACACTCGCCAATGCATCTAGGTGTTGTTCACTTTCTTTACTGGCGGCGAGTAATAAAGCGACTTTACCCCATGCCATACTTATTGTTCCGCTTCTTTGTTATAAACAAAGGGACTGATCTGGTTTAATTGTTCCGCTTGTTCATCATGACTGAGTGTGGCTAAAGCGCGTAATAAATCTAAATATTCGGCTAACCCAGGTGGGTAACGCATTTCACTGTTACGATCTTTCCAAAGCTCTGTGGCGGCTTGTTGATAGCTTTCTTCTGACACTTCATCGCCAAAATGTAATTTCCCCCGTTTTATCAGCCATTGTTCTTTGGCTTTGCCTTCGTCCATTTTTAAAGTATGGGTATAACAACGCCTAACTAAGGCAGTGGGCAGTTCTCTTTCTTCATTAGTGGTAATAATAATCAACGGTTTAATTCCTTCCGCTTTGATGGTTTTATGGATATAAGGCACGTTAAATTGCAACTCACCTAGAGTTTGCAATAAACCATTGGGTAAATCAGGCTCGGCTTTATCAATCTCATCAATCAATAACACCACGCCTTGCTTTTTTGCATCCCAGCTATCTGGGATGGATGGGGGCATTGGTTGAGCCACTGTATCACTCGCAAAACATTCTTTAGCCGTTGTCCAATCAAATGCCCACCAAAAAACACCCGGGCTTATAAAGTGTTTATGCTCTAGCTGTTCTTTTACTTTGCTTTCGTTTTTATCACCTAGAGCTGAAAGTGACTGCGCCTCACCCAGCCGACTGATAGCATCATAATGCCAATGTAAGTCTTCTAACTGTGTACTGCCATGCAAGACTTCGGAGACAAGTGGCCAACCTAATATGTGAGCAATGGCTTTGGCAACTTGGCTTTTACCTGTGCCAGGTTTACCACGCAATAATAAAGGCCGCCCTGCCTGATAGGCCGCCCAAATAGCCAGTAAATCTTGTTTATCAAATAAGTGATTAATGCCATCTTTAACTAGCACTTCATCTTCTTCGTTTAATGATTTGAATAGGTCTGTTTCTAGTATTTTTAGGGTCATGGGTTTGAGGGAGGGTCTATTAATAAAATATTCTTCATATAATCTAATACGTCTTTTGGAGACTTTGCTATTTGTATAGCCTCAAGCTGAGGATTCCTGTCAATGACAATAAAAAATAATTTTTCATTCAGCTTATTGTTCAACACGTCTAATACTGACTTATTATTATCGAAAGGTAACTTACACTCTGTTAATTTTTTTAAATAATCTTTATCAATCATATAAAAATAATTTTTTCTACGTTTAGCAACTAGACTGATAAGTTCAGCCAATAATGCTTCGGGGGTAAATTCGTCAGGAATCGGGGGTAATTTATTTATATCTGTATACAAAGGCATTAACACGGTTTCCAGCATTGCATTAGAACAAGAATCTATTATGAAATTGTCAGACTTAATGAGCCTATCTTTTCCTGCTGGGATAATCTTATTTCCTTCCTTTCCATCATCAGTTGTATACAATTCAAATTCTGCTGACTTTGGCGCTTCGGCTATATCCAGTAAAGTTCGACTAACCACCACTTCACTATAGCTTAATTGCTCTTCCGTAAGGTTAAGATGAAAAAAACTTTGGCTATTTATTCCGCCCGTTAACCCTAGCTTGTAGTTAACCCACCAGCCTTGTCTAATGCTCTTTAATACAACCCAACCCGCTATTTTTTTTAGGCTAATAAAAAATTCATTCCAATCACTTCGCTTTCGTTCACGCTCCGTTTCTGCCCACTCCTGAATATCCAATAATGCTTCCGTATAGTCTTTAGTTATTAATTTTTTAGCAATTCCGCTCGCTCCAAGAGAATTCTTCGTAAAATATTTCCAACTCCTTTCTAAATTTTCAATACCTTTTAATTCATTTTCAATATGATGGAATAGAGCCTTTTCAAATCTTTCATTTTCCTTTTCAAATATTAGGGTTAAATTTCTTTCAACTTCTTCTACTGTCTTATCACAACACTTCTTCTTAATAACATCTTTAAACCACTTTTCGAGAACTTCGCTGTTAACCGTCTTTATTTTTTCGGCTACCTCTTCCTGTGTAATACCTAAAAGTTTTATTAATTTATATTGTCCTTTTGCATTACTTTTCCATGCACGAACAGCGTCTTCTAATTTAGAAATATCTTTATCGTGATTAAAGCCCTCAAACTGGATAGGTAAAACGCTAAACCGATCACTTAAACTACCTTTTTCATGAAATTTAATTAACTCATACCAGCAATAAGCGGATTGAAAATAATCCTCACTCAATAAAAAAACCACCACCCCAGCTACTGTAAGTTTATCCATAAACTCAACAATATCATCCCTTTCGTCGATACTCTTTTCTGAAAAAATTATCTCCATTTTATACTTGGATTTTGACTTTTCATTATAACGATCAAAAGCGTCTTTAAGTTCGTCTAGCTGAGACTTGTTTTCAGTTTTGTAGGATACATAAACGTGTATTGTGGGAGGGTGAGAATCCATGTAGTGTCCTTATTTTCTATGTAAACCTATTAAACGGGTGTGACGGTTTATTTGATTATTACTTCACTTTTAATCACACCCTTATTAAACAATAAGCTTATAGCCAAGCAAATAATAGCATCGCTAACAAAACAACATATAACGGCCATGTGGCATAAGAACGTATACTTTGCCCCAGATACGCAGGTAATTTTCCATCCACTTTAACTAAAAATAAATGCTCAAGAAAAAAACTTGATTCCCTAATTTTTTCTGCACTGACATTTGAAGCGGCTCTAAATTGTTTTTCCAAAGCTAAATAATAAGCATCCAAAAAACCAAATAAAAGTACGGGCAATAGACCCACCCATGCCATATCCGCTTGTGCTTTACTGATAATGAAGGTTAAAAATGCTGAGGTCAGCATAATGCTCCAATTCTTACAGGCAGAACTATTTGCCGCCATTCTGGCGATTATATTTTGATACATTGCCATATGCTGTAATACGGCTGAGTCATTGTGTGGCAAAGGATCTTTTGTATCAGGCGTGTTAGTCATTATACTTTCCTTAAAAAATTAGGGTTTTGAGTTTGTTAGCAAATCCAGCTCGAATGATGCTATCACCAATAGTCATAATATTCATCTACAATCTCGACCCTGTCATCAAGTTAATATCCATCTATGATACTGGCTACAAAAATATTTCAGATTATGGCCGGTGTTACCTGGATAGGCATACTGTATTACTTTAATTTTGTTCAAACTGAGTATTTTAAGGAAGCAGA
>JAGLDH010000092.1 GCA_023145835.1 Methylococcales bacterium | reverse complement strand
TGGTTTATGGTCGGGCTGGATTTGCTCATGATCACCTATACGCTCTGGGTACACTCACTCAGCAACAAAAATAAATTTCATTTTGGTCTCGGTGGGGAATTATTAGCATGGCTAGTGCTGTTGCATTTGGGACTTTCAACAAAAAGTATCTTTTCTGAAGATATTTCTGGGGTTTTATTTTTGATCATAATTTTTGCAGTGGTTGGCATGGTCGGCCTGCTTTTACTGAAAATACCGTCTATCAGTAAAATAGTGCTTGGATTATGTCAACAGCAATTATTGTTGATACAGGGAATCAGGGTGTTTTTTGGTGCTTCATTTTTAATGCAGGCCAGCTTAGGAAATATGCCATTAATATTTGGTATTATTGATGGATGGACACATATTGCAGCTGGTTTTTTTGGACTTATTGCAGCTTTTTCAGTGGAAAGCAATACGGATGCAGCAACAAGGAGAGCGTGGTTTGCAAATCTTTTTGGGTTAGCAGATATATTGATCGTTGCCAGCACACTTTCATTAGTGATACTGAGCGATATTACCCCACATGGAAGCATGATGTACGCAGTTTTCTTGCCTGCGCCACTTTGGTTGTGGTTCCACCTTATTTCAATTTGGAAGCTAATTCAGAAAGAAGAAATTGTTCCGCTCCAGAAAACTCACATTTAATGCATTTCTTTAGGAATCAAATCATGAAAAAAAGACTTTTAAAAATACTTATTATTGTAGCAACTGTTTTATCGACAAGTGGCTGTACTGATTTTGTACTTAAAACAGTAATGAAAACGGTTGACCCCTATTTTCACGGCCCCGGAATTGATGGGACTCAGTTTGAAAAAATAACAGAGAATATCTATACCTTTCGATGGAACTGGTATCGCAATGTGGTGATTAAAACAAAAGCAGGCCTAGTTATTATTGATCCCATGAATCCTGATATGTCCGCAGCTTTAAAAAAGGAGTTGGATCATCATTTTCCTGGCCAAAATGTACACACGCTTATCTATTCTCACTACCATTTGGACCATACCAGTGGCGGTGCAACGTTAGCACCTGAACATATCATTGCGCATAAGAAAAATCCTGAGTATTGGAAAGATGTTAAGCATGAAAATGTTCTTGAACCGACACGTTATATTTCTGGAGATACGGTATTGAACATTGGAGGCGTTGAGATACATGCTCTATATCTTGGGCTATCACATACAGATACACTTTATGCTTTTCATTTTCCATCAGAAAGATTGGTATTTACAGCGGATCTGGGGTTTGTAAAAACAGTTCAGCCAGTGGGAGTGCCTGATAAATATGCCCCTGGCTATTTAAGGGCTATGAATAGGGTTATTGCCATTGATTTTGACACCTTTATACCTTCTCATTTTGGCTACGGCGTTAAACAAGATTTAATTGATTGGCGTGACATGATGGAAGAAGGTCGCCATCTTGCCAGAAAAGCGATTCAAGAAACTGGAACCCCAGGGGTACGCAATGATCAAATGAGCCAATATTTTGATGCAGTATATTACCCTATGCGTGAGAAGTACGGTGATTGGCATGGCTTTAACGATATGTTTATTCTTAACTTGGTACGGGATATTGTGGGTGAATCCTTAGGCTACTAGACTAAACCAAAATAAAACAGGTATTTAATATGTTTATTAAAAAAGTGTCTTTATCAAAAATAATTTTGCTGACTGTCTATTTGACTATTTTTTCCATACCCTCCAATGCTCAGGAAAAAATAATTGAAGAAGCTGAAAATCCCATAAGCAAACCGGCAACTCAGGAAGAGGATAAATCTCTATTTGATTGGGCAATGCTCTATCTTAAAATTAATGGCCGAGAGGTTGCCTATAAAGCTTTTAATCAAGTCGATGGGAAATTTACTGACCGTGATTTATATGTTTTTTGTCTTGACTATAGCAAGG
>JAGLDH010000091.1 GCA_023145835.1 Methylococcales bacterium | reverse complement strand
TGGTTAAATCGCCATTAATGGTTTCTACAAAGACCGTATCCAGAATATTAATATGAGGATGGCGACCGTTAACTGCATCATCACGAGTGGTTTCTTGCCATTCAAAATCAAAGGCTGGGGGGAGTTGAATATCGCGCTCACCTCGGTTATCAATGTAGTCAATCTGTTTACCATCGGCTGAAATAGCCCAGCGAAACACTCGAATATCTTCTAAACGGTCGCCAATCTGAAAACCTGCGAGTAATTTACCGTTTTTGGCGGTTAATTCAACTAACTGGGTCTGCTTGTAATAACGATATAACTCAGCAAAATCATTTTGGAAGGATGTATTAGTCAGAAAATTGTTGTCGAGTGGCTGTTGTTCCATCTCGTACTCTGTTTCATGGGTCTTTTTTAATCGAAACAGAGAGAACACATCTTCAATTCGTGTTTCTTTTTTTAGTCCGATAAAGACGTTATAGCCAAATAATAGAAGCTCACCGACTTGTACAATATCGCGTGCTACGCAATTGTTTTCTGTACGTACTCTAACCCGTGCAGCGACAGCCATTTCTGAGCTACCGAATTCTGTTAGGCGTGCTTCATTTAAGGTCTGGGTTTGCTGTTTTAGCTTTTTCCCTTGCTCTGACAGGCGTTTGCGAATGACTTCGTACGCCCCACCTTCTGCTACGGCTTGGTCTACAATATTTTCTTCTGTTTGTTGCTCTGACATTGTATTTACCTAAAATAAATTAATATTTCCAACCTTTACACGGAGCAGGGACTTTAGTCCCTCTTTGCCAACAACAGGGCTAAAGCCCTGACTCCAGTTAATCATAAATACCATAAAATCGTGGTATTGAGTTTTCAATCCCATCATCTAGCCCCACAGGATTATTCCGAATATATTCATAAACAACAGAAAAATGCTTATCGTCCTGAATCAACTTATCGTAATAATCAGCCAGCCAAAAACGCTCTTTTCTCCCCATTTTCTCATTAATCAGTTTGGCGCTCCCACCTTTAATCAACTGCATCACCCGCGCTAAATTATCTAAAGGTTTTATCAAAAAATGAACATGATTAGGCATAATACAAAACGCAATCAGTTCATATAAGACTGAATCTTTCTGTTTCAAAAAATCACTTAGCAAATCCAGAGCATCTCCATTTAAATAAGCTCCATTGCAAGACCTATCAAGATACTGATCAATAGCAAGCTGTTTCTTATTATTAGGTAAATCATTCTGTGCCAGTTTTTTTCAAAAAGCTATCCACACTGTCTAAAGTCCGAAAAGTAATAAACTGATAATGCCCATCCAGATCAATATGAGGTAAACATTTAATCATAAATTCCTCTAAACGGAGATGGGGCTTCAGCCCCGTAAAAAAAACTAATACGGAGCAGGGACTTCAGTCCCTTTTAACAAAACAGGGGCTAAAGCCCCTACTCCAATTGATTTAACTAACGAACTATCGTTCATACCACTCCAATGGCTTAGGCAAAGACATCGCCGAATATTCAAGATGAATAACCCTTCGGTGCTTAGGTTTAGTGGCTTTTCTGGAAGAATGAAACAATAAAGAATTCATTAATAGCACATCACCCATATTAGCTGTACATTCCATTACTTCAGACCTTTCAACAATCTCTAAAATATTTTTCGATTTTACCCGCCCATCCCCATGTGTTTTCGGAACAACTCTTAAAACGCCAGTTTCAGTATTTGTAGAATCAAGGTGAACCCGAAGTGTCACCATATTTGATAAGTACTCCTCGGGTGGTTCAACATGCATAACACCTTGCTTTTCTCGCCATGCACTAAAACCAACTATATTTGCTTTAGTATTTACAACGATGGAGGTGTCTTGGTGCCAAGCAACATTCCAGTTTGCATCAGGCAATTTATCGAAGAATGCGGTCCATACTGGTTTGGCTTTATCCCCTAATATTTCCTTGGCAAGGGACAATAAAGGAACTGATAAGGCCAATTCACGGATACAAGGTAGTTTTTTCATCAAATTTCTTATTCCGTAGTGATTGATGTCTTTTTCAAATACATTCAATGAATTTATTAATGATTGAACCTCGTTTTCATTGATAGCATTTTTAACTATAAAATATCCATTACTTTCATACTCCGGCACCATTTTTTATTCTTTCGTATCCAGTTTGTTCATTACTTTATCTAGTAACTCAGTCACTACACTACTTTTAGTTGAAAATCCGTCAATTGCTTTACCCAATGACAATGATTTAGAAAAAGTATCAAAAAAGTGCTGCTCACCACCAACAATATCAATTTTAGCTTCTTTCAATGCGGTTGCTAAAACATCGGCATTTTCACGGGCAATGTCTTTGCCGGCTTCAATTGAAGCAATCGCTTCTTTAAAGGCCGTTTCCAGACTCATGCGAAATTCCTCGTGTTCGCGCGCCTGATCACTCATATCACCCATCGCTGAGAATTTATCAACCAGACCTTCTGCTTCGGCCTTGAATTGTTCACGAGTAACTTCTGCACCCACCATGCCTATATCTTTATTTGCAGCCGCTTCTGCTTCACCTTTTGCAGAAATGATTCTGGCTTCTGCCAATCCTTCTTTTTCCAAGGAATCAGCTTTAGCTTCTTGTACTTTTGCCTCTGCCAAACCAGATGCAGCTTGTTCTGCTTGCACCCCTTCGGCTAGTTTTTTCTTTGCATCTGCTTCACGTGCTGCAGCATCTAAATCAGCTTGAGCTATCGTGGTGATTTCTGTCGCTTTATGGTGTGCTGCCAATTCCTCTGCTTCAGCCGCTTTTACATGCTTGATTTTTTCTTCTTCTGCCTGAGCTTCAGCCCCTAATACTTGAATCTGTTTAAGTCGGTCTGCTTCTGAAACTTCTCTTACCTCATTAATTTTTTCTTCTTCAATGGCGACAGCTTTATCTACAATGACTCGTTCCTGAATCACCCGAGCAATTTCTTTTTTCTCAACTTCAATCGCTTTGTCAGCTTCAATCGTTTGTAAATCAACCTCTCGTTTACGTGCCACCACTTCCAAATCTCGTGCTCGTGTCACCTTCTCTATTTCTATTGCAACTGCACGCTGACGGTTTTGCTCAGCAACTTCTACTTCACGTCTCTGGTTTTCTGTTTGTACCGCTAAATCTTGATCGACCATAATCGTTGTTGATTCAGCTTTTTTACGTTCTTCTTCTTGGATTTTCTTAGTTTCAGCCTCTTCCCTAGCTCGAATAGTCAATACTTCACGTTCTTGTTTGGCTTCTGCATCAGCTTGCTGTCGTTTTAATTCCAGCATAGCTTCAATTGTTTCTACATCTTTTCTCTTGATTTCCAGCTCTTCATCCCGCTCCAATATATTGGTACGAACATTCTGGATAGCGGTCATTTCGGTGATTTTTTTAATCCCTTCTGCATCCAATATATTATTTGGGTCTAAAGAAGCTTTAGGTGTCTGCTCCAGATAATCAATGGCGACATCTTCCAATACATAACCGTTTAAATCATCACCAATGACTTCAATAATTTTTTCCCTAAAGTCGATTCTATTTTCAAATAGTTGTACAAATTCAAACTTTTTACCCACGGTTTTTAAAGCTTCTGAGAATTTTGCTGAAAATAATAGGTCGACTGCATCTCGATCAGAAGCACGATCCACACCGATAGATTTTGCCACTCTCAAGACATCTTCAGTGGTTTCGTTTACCCGTAAATAAAATGCAACTGTAATATCTGCACGCATGTTATCTGCGCAAATCAAGCCATCATTGCTTCGTCGATCAACCTCTAGGGTAATCAACGAAATTTTCATAAATTCCTTCTTATAAATAATTGGGTAAACTAATGCACCTGTAAAATGCACTTTTGGCTTAGAACTCATATCGTTCACAATAAGTGCAGTGCCTTGATCAACCTTGATATAGAATGCCTTGAACAAAATGGCAATGCCCATAATGACGACAAAAAAGATACCTACTCCAGTAATAATAGGCATTAATACCGATAAATCAGCCATGATTTGTTCTCCTGTTTTTTTTATAAATTAATTGCTTTTCGTTTAACAACTTGTTCAAAATTTACTGAGCCATTGTCATTTGTGTTTGGCCAGTATTCGAAACCCTCTTTTATTCCATGTAAAATCAGCCTTCTACATTCCGTCCACAAACGAATTTCAGTGGCTCGTAACGATATTGAACAAGTTCTAGGAAGTAAAACCCTGTTCAGAAATTACTTGATAAATATTTTCATTTTCCAAATACTCTAATAAAACGACTTTATCGCCTTTTACAAAAGTTTGATCCTCCATTGATCTTACTTTTAGTATCAAACCCGCCCCACCATCATCCAAAAAAGCTTCACCAAAAGAATCAGTAACTTTGGATGTTCGCACCACAGCACTTTGGCCTAAGATATGTTTAATTGTTTGCTGTTCAATTTTATTAAAAAAAGGACTCAGTAACTTTACAATCATCGCAGTGAATAGCACCGCAAGCCAAAAAGCTATTATCAATACCAGCAATCCGAATAAATAAGTGAACAAGCCTTTTGGAATCAGAAATGATAAATAATGCATGCTGTAATAGCTTGCCAGCCAACCAAACAAAGATAAAAACGAAATAATAATGGTAACCGGCACTCCATTTAAACCAAATTTAAGCATAATGCCTGCCATTGCATTGGGAGTAGCAGCGTCATTCCCCCAGTCAACATCAGCATCCAGACCATCAATATCCAACACATCAATATCAACTACCCCTAACACTGCAAATAGCCAATACAAGACACAGATAGCCAATATGAAAGTAAATATGGCCGTTGGAAATGATGAAATGTTTTGATAAAAAGGATTCATTCCTTCGCTGAGTAAAATCGCAAACATTTTTTTCTCCTAATTATAGTTTTAAGTGTAGAGCTTTTACTTCGCTTCTGAATAAATAAAATGGTCAAGTAAATATAAGGGAATCTTCAGCAAGCATTTTACTTATATGACTGTAGATGAAAGAACCTTTCGGCTAACGTTGAAATTGTACATGAACACATAGATACCCCTATAACTTCTCGCGGAAAAATAGCTAATAAAATCCATCAGTTACTTATATTTTTTTGACTCAGGTTAATAGCTGAAGGTTTACTAAACCATACGGTATTTGTTGAAATATTTGTAGTAAAGAAAGAGTAAGCGGCTGATTTCAGTCATTAAGTGGAAGAATAACTGGGGTCAAAATAAATGGGGACCTGATAGTATTTTCTAATTAGTGCCTGAACGGGATTTCTAATATCCAGCATATACAATAAGTTACCACCATATTCACTATCGAAGAATTAAAAAATTAGACACAATATTGTTTCATGTTTCTGGTAACCCACCTATTTTTAAAAATCTTCACCTACGCCACGCTATCAACCCACAACGCCAAAAGAGAAGATTACCTGCTTGTTCAATAGCTCAATTTACATTATCAAAAACTATTTCCTTCTGGTCGGGTAAAAATCCACCTGCCTGCATCGACCACATTTTTGCGTAATGGCCTTCTAATTGTAGCAATTGCAAATGACTCCCTTCTTCAACAATACGCCCTTGATGAAAAACGATGATTCGATCTAAATGCGATAAAGTTGATAAACGGTGAGCAATTACCATCACTGTTTTATCGTGCATTAAATAAGCAAGGCTTTCTTGAATATGCCTTTCAGTCACAGAGTCTAGCGCGCTAGTTGCTTCATCCAGCAACAAAATAGGTGCATTTTTTAGAATAGCGCGAGCCAACGCTATGCGTTGGCGTTGACCACCCGATAATTTAACGCCACGTTCTCCGACTAATGAATGGTAGCCTTCCTCACTTTCATTGATAAATTCATGGGCATGTGCTTTTTTTGCTGCTACAAATATCTCTTCATCAGTTGCATCTAAACGACCGTAACGAATATTTTCCATTAGGCTCCGATGAAACAGCATGGGGTCTTGAGGAATCATGGCAATGCTATCTCGTAAACTTTCTTGGGAAACTGTTTTAATATTTTGCTGGTCTATCAAAATAGTGCCTAATTGAGGTTCAAACAACCGTAGCATCAGGTTGAGCAAGGTACTTTTTCCACTACCAGAAACGCCAACCAAGCCCACTTTTTCTCCTGCTTTAATTGAAATATTCAAATTGTTAAAAAGAGGATTGCCTTTCACATAGCTAAAGTCAATCATTTTAAAATCAATTGTACCTCTGCTAACGACTAAAGATTGTGCATTGTTTGTATCAACGACCTCGTGAGGTTGTATGATCTGACTGACACCATCATTAATATTGCCAACATACTCAAAAAATTCCAAAAACCGGCGACTTAACCCACGCGCTTGCTCAATCAACATGAGTGACAAACTGGCAGCCATGGCAAACTCACCTGTTGTCATGCCATTCTCACTCCATATCTTGAGCGCGTAGCCAATCACTCCCAACATTAAAATCATCGCTGCAGTAAATTGAAACCAGCGAATACGTTCCATAAACCAAAAAGTTTTACGTGCACTATTCACCTCTTGATCAAGAAATTCTTCCAGGTAAAAACGCTCATAATCACGCCGGGCAAATAGTTTTGCATTCATAATATTGGTGACAGAATCAACAATCTTGCCACTGACTAAACTTCTGGCTTTTGCATAATTTTGAGCATAACGTCGACAGCGAAGCGCCAAAAAAAATGAAATTAAAATATAAGCTAAAATCCACATGCCTAATGTTAAAGCCAAATCCAAATGAACACTCATCAACAAAACGAGTGAAACAGTAAACGAAATCATCAACGGCCAAAAATCAAACAGCACCGTCCAGATGGTATGCGCTACACTCATAGAAACTTCACTGATTCTATTGGCCAATGAGCCGGCGAAATGACTTAAAAAATAACGCTGGGAATGGTTTTGTAAATAGGCAAATAATTCTCGGCGAACCATGCGGCGCATTGGAGGGCCAGCCATAACTAACAGAGAACCGCTGGCTCTTGAAAAAAGTACAATACCCAAATTAAGCAAACCAAACAACCAAAGCGATTCTTCCACATGTGCAAAGACATCAATCTTCATTTCTTTAGCCATTGCCACAGTATCCATCATTTGTTTAATGGCATAAGGAAGCATAATGGCACAGGCTGCTTGACCGGCTTCAAAAATAACCATGAAAATTATTTTCCAGCGAAAAGCCTTTACATAGCGAAAACAAAAACTAGAAGGCGTTGTTGGCAGATCAGAAATTTCAGATATGTGAATCTTTTTTTTGGCTTTTGTCGCTTTCAATATTGTTTGAAGAGTTAGTTAATGGGGTCTTTTATTTTACATAATAAATCTTAAGTTGATTGTAATTCCTTTGTGATTAGAGTCAGAACTTAAACTAATCATTATTTGAGTCATCTTATAACTCACTGAATTGACTCATTGTAGATGACACTCAGAAGAATTTTATTACGATCAACTTATTGATGCTCGGGTTTAAGTACCCAAGTAAAATTAATTTAACAATTTTACGCAGGATTTTTTTCATTTTAGACATCGAATAAATAGGCGCATAGCAAGCTAGGTAACTAGTTATTCGATGTCTAAAATGGTAAAAAAGACAAGTAAAAAGTTAAATTAATTTTACTTGGGTACTTATAACAAACCCGAACGGGTTTGTTGTTCGCAATACGCATACATTTAAAATCGAAAAACACCTGATTACCGTGACTATCGTTGACAATTAATTCGATCACGTCAATCATAGACATGATATGGAGAATACGAGGTTGTTGCTCAGGATCATTAAAAATATTGCAAGCCTCATCATTCTGGAGTTCACCAGAAAGTCCAAGCTCATAACAAGTCGAATGCTCAAAACTCAGAAGCTCATCAGCACCCTCAATGTAATGGCTTTCCTTCTATTGCGGCTAAGCAAACCTAGCGATTTAAAATATCAAAGCAAGCATCTTTGCCCAGCTTAGCAATCCATTGGCTAACCATCCACCATGTGCAATCAATAATTGATAAAGTCCATATAGCAATAGCATGGGAGTCAGTATGCCAATAAATGGGGTAATGGTTAAATAGGCGCTGGCTGCGAGTAATTTATAGTGGTTATGTTGCAGATTATTGGCAATACGGTGTCGCCATGTTTGCGGTAGCCAGAGCATTAAAGCTGAAGCCGCAAGAGCAAAATGTAAGAGTGTGGGGATTAGCGTGGTTAATAGCATCGCGTAGATCCAGTAGTAATTTTTTGCGGTAGCTTCTTGGTTAATTTCATTCAGTGTTGTATGTAACAGGGTACTATCCACTAAGCCTATCGCAATCACTAACACGGCAGAAACTAACAGTAAAAAGCCGAAAGCCAGTACAACATCCAGCAATGCCCACGCAAAGGCAACCCAGCCTCCATGATGTTCATAGCGGATACTTTGTAATAAACCACGCGTAATCCCAAGGGATAGCCAATCTATCGGAGCATTAAGTAAGGGAAAAATGAAGTAGAATAATAATAAAATACCAACAACAGTTTCATCAATACTTGTAATTAAAAGCGTTGCGAAAGCAATCAAAATCAAACTATAGGCCAACCAAAAGAAGCCTTCTTTCTTTTTACTGAATAACTGTAGCCTATACAGTACAATAAACAGTATACCCATAACCGCACCCGCAACCGCAACCGCACCCGCAAACGTAACCGCAACCACAAACGCAACCGCAACCGCACCCGCA
>JAGLDH010000090.1 GCA_023145835.1 Methylococcales bacterium | reverse complement strand
CGCAACCGCAAACGCACCCGCACCCACAACCGCACCCACAACCGTAAACGCAAACGCAAACGCAAACGCAAACGCAAACGCAAACAGATAAATTAGTTGATGGGCTTTATAGCAATCTCTCAGCCACTGCCAAGCCGTCACCCAACCAAAGCAATACATTGGCAAAAAAAGAAACAAAAACATTACCCAAAAAGCGCCAACATCAGCACTAAAACCTACAAGGCTTATAACAAGCGAGGCAAGCCCTAATACAATCGCTTGCACTTTAAACCCTTGTCGCTTTAACCAAAGCGTAGTAATAACTGGCAAGACAAAGCCAAAAATAATTACCGCCCAACGACCATCAATGAGAACGGTTGCAAAACGTTCACCTAACCAATGAATACCCGCCACACTACCATCGGCTCCCATTGCCCATCCCCCTAAAAAAGATAAGACGGGGTAGATAAAGGCAAGGCGTATTAATACCTTGTAGGAAGGTACAGTAAAGGGATTGCTAGGAAAAAACAGATTAAATGCCAGTAGCTGATGCCCTTGTTTATCATCATTGCTATAACGTGGTTTGAGTGCGGACTTATCGCCTAGCCAATCGGCAAGCTTATCTAATACAACACCCAATAAATTACGGTATATTTTACCCAGCTTATCCTCTTTTAAAAATGCAACAGTAATCTCAAAAGATTCAGGGTTATCTTTGTATGATGTTAATACTTTGAGAATAACGTGGAAGATATACGCAATCAATGCCGCTAACATTGTTAGTACGAATAATGTAACCGGGTCAATAATGTCAGATAAAAAAGCAGGCATTGTTAATAAATAGAGTTGCTTGTTAGGGGGAGCTAAGAGACGAGTATATTAGATAAATGAGTTGAGTATAGATATGAATTTTAACGCGTTTTTCTTTCTTAGGGGAAAAATTCCATAGTTAAATGGATAAAATCTAGCTGGGAAATGGATGCCGGATTCGTGATAGACAATAAAAATGCCTCATGATGCACTCTCCATGGAACAGCGAGGGTCAAGTCTTGCAACCAAGCATTTCAATCGTCTTGACGCCGCGTTCAGGTAACAACTAAATCACCCGTCTTTATCGAGTGGATTTTTTGGTTATAACTATCTGTGTGGCATTGCAAGACCAGACCCCGTAATTTCTATTTATTTAAAAAAAAAGCTATTAATAATAATTTTGTGAGGCATATCACATAATTCATTATGTTATTTGACATTGTCCATAAAAACAATTTTTCTATATTTCAAATCCATTACACCCGCAATGAAAGAAAATTTCTGTTCGGTTTAAAGTGCATTATTAGACCGTTAGCCGAGCTGTCAAGATGATTGAAAGCTTGGTTACAAGACTGACCCCGCTATTGCTTTACCCCTTTACTGTTAATGCTCACAGCATTATGGTACATATGTTGCTTCACATAAATTGCTGGAAAATTTTCCAGGTAAATATTTAACAATACAATTTGGGAGAAAATAGGATGCGTGAATTAAGTATGCAAGAGGAAGAAGAAGTATCTGGTGGTAAAGCATATGTACCTTTTGGTAAACCTTATGTATCATATGGTAAGCCTTATGTGCCTTTTGGTAAGCCTTATGTGCCATATGGTAAACCTTATATAGCTTTCTGATAAAAACTCAAATACAGATTTAGAACCTTCGTCGTTCAGTAGCGCCGGAGGTTTAAAAACTTTTCAAAAAAACACATATATTTCTATGCCATTTTACTTGGCGGCATAAGACCTATAATTCAATAGACATACACAATTTTCCAGTCTGCAAGGAGAAATAGCGGGGTCAAGTCTTACAACCAAGCTTTCAATCGTCTTGACAGCTCGACTAACGGTCGAATAATGCACTTTAAACCGAACAGTAATTTCTTTCATTGTATAACCCCCAGTATTAAAAGCTCTTGCTATTGCTTCCTCGGTTTTCATCTGTTTTTTCATACCATTCCAGACCCTTTGTAACCGGCCTACGTTGAAGTTGAGGTACTTCTTTCAAATCATGGCCGTTCGAAAGGTTTTGATTAATCATTTGTATTTTTTCAACAAAAGCATCATCCCCCAGATATATTTGATTTTTTAATCTTTCCCAAACTGGCTCAACAACCAATCAGTCTCCAACCATTCAGGTGACAATACTTTTCCCATCATTGCCAAATAACTACTCCACACCCCATTATCCATATCATTATTAAATCAACAATTCTAAAATATGTATTAAATAAAGTCCAAATTGAGCGTATTAAGGGGTCTTAAGGAATCTTAAGGTTAAGTCGATTAGAATTTAGCGCAGAAAAAACAGTCGCTATTTTTCACGAAGTAAGACGTAATAGTCAATCTATTGCACTGATCTTCGTGGAAAATAACGACCGCTTTAGCAAGCTAAAAATAATTGGACTTGATCAGAGATTCCTTAAGGGTTGATTTTCTATCACTTGATAAACTATTAGCCAAGTATTATAAAACAAACATGAGACCAAAATTAATCAGTATGTCATGTAGCTCGTCTTTACCAAAATTTAATTCTGTGTTGAAATTATTGTTATAGCGATAACGTATATCGCTAAATAGCTTAAATCTACCTTCATCTCCAAAATCAAGAGTTACCCCAGCGCCAAGTTCGCTGATTAATCCCCATGTACTTTTTTGCGCAATATTGGTTTTTGTATACAACATCCCTACACTGCCGACAAGATAAGGCGAAAACCTGTCACGGTAAAAGAAATATTGTAGATCAATTGCAGCGCCGCCCAGTTTTAAATCATCTGTCCTACCATCATCGGTAGTACAGGTTTCTATTCCAGTGTCGGTATCAAATGAGCAACGCTCTATCCCACGTCTTTCTTGATCAATATAGGTCTTACCCAATGAGTTAAAAATACCCTTCAGTTCTATATTGAAATGCCTATTGATTATTTTACCTACTCCAATATTAAAATTAACGCCATTCCCGCCTCGCACATCATCGGTGCCTACAAACCCAACCGCAGCTGAAAGATACCAATGACCATTTTGATTGAAGGCGGTATGTTCGGAATGTGCATTGGCTTGAAACCCTAATAGCCCTACAATAATAAAAGCTGAATTTAATAAATATTGTTTCATAGTTATAATCCTTATGTTGATTTAAGCCCTTTGGGGATTCTATGTGATGGCTAGGGTATTTTAAAAGTATCATTATTCCCTTCAAAGCCACTATAGCCTGCAAAATCCCTCCTAGGCGATTAATAAACCCAATTTCCTTATTAGGAAAGTTATTATTATCATAAACAATTGGGTTCCAATAGTACGCCAATCTAGCCCCCAATGATTTGTATCAAGAAAGTCATTTTCTCCTCGAAAATAACCTACCCCTACCTCATCGTGCTATTCATTTGTATTTTTCACTCGCATAAATGGTAAGGTTAATATGTTTTATTTGTGATATTTTCATAATTCATCCTATGTCTTAAATGAACAATTGTTGAGTACTTATAACAGTAAGAAACACTTGTTTTACACAAACATCAATATCAACAATCAGTTATAAGTACCCAAGTAAAATTA
>JAGLDH010000009.1 GCA_023145835.1 Methylococcales bacterium | reverse complement strand
CTATTTAGGAAAGATGTCTAGTGCCTTGCTTTAAACTGTTTGGTGTAGTTAAAATATTTAACATGGGATAGATTGCAGTAATAATGCTATTGAATCATTGTATTTACTCAGCGTAATGGTAAAAAATACCCCGCTCCCACGCAGAGCATGGGAACAAAAGCTTTCCAAAAAATATGCTGATTAGTTATGAATAATTTAGGTATTAGGCTTTTTACTTGAAATTTTGTCAATATAATGCCCATGAATACTAAGTGAAAATTTCACCGAGTTTACCCCGTTGGATTGAATGAGAGGATATTAAATGAGTTTTAAGAGTGGTTTAATTAAGTTTATATATAAAATGACACCTAAACAAATGGTATTTTGGGTAGTCAATGCAAACCTGAAGAAAATTGTAAAGTTAGTTGATTACGATATTAATTTTGATGAAAGAACAATACAGTCAACAGTTCACTTGGAAGGAGAAGAAGGATTGATTGAAGTTTGTCTTGAAGATTTTACATTAATAAAAGAGGCTGGTCATTGTAAGTTTATTATTCAGAAGGTTCAATCGAACCGTCCTTGGTTGGATAATGCGTTATCTAAATTTATTTTAGGGCAGGAAATAAAAATACCTGACAGCCAAACACAGTTAGTTCAAGATTTATTTTCCTTTAAATTTTCTGATGACGAGGATAGACAAGAATAGTTTAAGCGTCAGTCAAATCTGGAGGTTATTTAATTTTCAGTCCTTATGTAACTGGTGTTGTTAATCATGTAGCTAATAAGAGTGAAAATTGAATATAGTTTTTGCTCTTAACTTCAACGGGTGTTCATCATGCTTTTCAACAATAGTCTGATATTCCCAGCATATATCTGTTTATTTTTAGTTCTGTCTGTGATGTATTGTTTCCGTAGTGGGCAGGTATTACAGGTTTTCGCACTGATACGATACTGAATCATATTTTTTTCAGAAAGCTTCTGAGAGTTTTCATTCGGCAATAATTGATTCTCCTGAGGACAGAGGTAATGATCGTGTTATGTATTTATTGAAAAAATCATGTCGCCTTAAACCTGCTAGATGACAGGCCTTCCTAGATGGCTTTTTTAACAGCAAAATAAACAGTGATGCCTAGTCTTCTCAGGCTTTGTTTTCTGTTCCAGAGTGATAGCCTGAATCAGAAACTCCCTCAAGGTTTTCAGAGGCTAAAACGTCTTGTACTTTTTCTAGCGTCGGTGTTAACTGATGGGCGTCATGCTGTCTTGAGCAACCTCATTGGCAATAATCTATTTATGCTTGCTATCTATTCATCGTCATTTGTACATTATAGCCTAGAATTGTTTGCCCTCGTTTGGTTAATAAACGGGCACCTTGGTCTTGAAATTTGTTTCGCTTCACTGCTCAGCATTTTCGTTCTCAGTGCTTTTGTCTCGGCTTTTTTCTTTAGTAGGCATGGTTTTGGCTGCAGCTTGTGGACTAAAAAAGCTTAATAATTAGAGGCTAGTTTATACTGATTCGTTTAGAGATTAGGGAGAGGAGTAAAAGTTATTAATTTATCTTTAGGGCACCTCTATTATTTGATGAATGGAAAATTGAGTCCAAAACATCCAATTTCTGCGTTGAAATCCTTCGTAATAGCCTGCTATTACGTGCGAATATCGCCTTGATCTTGAATATTTTGGTTCTCAATTTTCTCATCCATAATTAATAGAGGTGCTCTTTATAAAGTTAGGTATAATTAAAAAATTTTTAATACTTAAGTGTTAGGGCATTATGTCAGGAATTGATAAGGTTGTATTGGCTTACTCGGGTGGTTTGGATACCTCAGTCATTTTAAAATGGTTGCAAGATGTTTATTCTTGTGAGGTTGTTACGTTTACAGCTGATATAGGGCAGGGGGAAGAGGTTGAACCGGCACGCGCTAAAGCTGAAGCAATTGGTATTAAAGAAATTTATATCGATGATATGCGTGAAGAGTTTGCTAAGGACTTTGTCTTTCCAATGTTTCGTGCTAATGCTATTTATGAAGGTGAATATTTATTAGGTACTTCTATTGCCAGACCTTTAATTGCAAAGCGCTTGATAGAAATTGCTAATGAAACTGGTGCCCAAGCTATTTCCCATGGAGCGACAGGAAAAGGGAATGATCAGGTGCGGTTTGAGCTGGGAGCTTATGCTTTGCGTCCAGATATTCATATTATTGCTCCTTGGAGAGAATGGGATCTCAACTCTCGTCAATCTCTTTTAGAATATGCTGATAAGCATGGGATAGCTGTTGAAAAGAAAAAAGGTAAAAAATCACCTTACTCCATGGATGCTAATTCCTTACATATTTCGTATGAAGGCGATATTCTTGAAGACCCATGGACAGAACCTGAAGATGATATGTGGCTTTGGAGTGTTTCACCAGAAAATGCACCAGATCAGCCTACTTATGTTGAATTAAGTTATGTTAAGGGTGATATTGTTGCGATAGATAATGTACCTCTAACTCCTAATGAGGTAATGGAAAAATTAAATAAATTAGGCGGTGATAATGGGGTAGGGCGATCTGATATAGTTGAAAATCGCTATGTAGGGATGAAGTCTAGAGGCTGTTACGAAACACCCGCTGGCACTATTATGCTAAAAGCTCATCGGGCAATAGAATCTTTAACCTTAGATAGAGAAGTTGCACATTTGAAAGACGAGTTAATGCCTCGTTATGCTACTCTGATTTATAACGGCTATTGGTGGAGTCCTGAGCGTAAAATACTACAAGTTATGATTGATGATTCTCAGATGACAGTGAATGGTAAAGTTAGAGTAAAACTTTATAAAGGATCTGTTTCAATTGTCGGCAGAATGTCTAAATCAGATAGTCTATTTGATGAAAGTATTGCAACTTTTGAGGATGATGATGGTGCGTATAATCAAAAAGATGCGGAAGGATTTATTAAATTAAATGCATTAAGAATGCGAATTGCAGCTAAAAAAAACCAATAAAATAAATAACTACTTGTTAATTAAGAAGAGGTTGTACGTATAGTTGGATAGGGTTTTGGAAGAGGTGTCCTATCAAGCTAACCTAATGAGTAATATTTTCAGTTTTCTTTTATAGAGAGTCAGTTTTTTTAAAATGATATTATTCAGATATTTTCTTTGTTGCTAGTAGTCTTAGCTTGTATAATTGGAAATTGTGATTATTACCATTCTCATTAGTGAGAAAGAATAACAATAATTGAGTGTAATATGCGTGAAATAAAATCAGGGTTGGTTAATACCAGTAAGCAGAATAAAATTATAGTTCTGCAAAATATTCCACAACATCACGGGCTGGTTAAAGCAAATAGATTTTTATTATTATTAGCATCCTCATTAATGGTGATTGTCTTTATCTTAGGTTTTTTATTGATCCCCACTGATGATGTTTTGGAAGACTTTAAGTCTAATCAAAAACTAGGATCAACAGGGGGCTATAACACTGAAAACCCTGTACTGTCGGCGGAAATTAAAACGTTAAAAGGACAGTTTGTTGGGTTAATAAGTGGTTCAATTGAAAGTAAGCTAAGAATATTAGAAGATAGTGTTCGTAAGGGCAGTATTAATGCTTCATTAGGTGCTATACAAGACCTTAGGATTGATGTGAAAGTTTTGCAATCTTATTCAGCACCAGTAGTTGGAAAGAATAAATCAAAAAATCAGACTAATGATGAAATATTAAAAGAAGTTTCGCAATTAAAAAGTTTAATTTATTTGACTTTAGGTTCCTGTGGTTTAATGATTGCTGCAGTTTGTGGTTTTTGGTTTAGAAAACGTTATCAGTTGAGTCATCCAAATTCTTCAAACAGAGCCGGGTTAACAAAAGAAGAATAGTTTAATTGGAAAATTTATAGATATAACAAAAAAGCCGCTTCTTAATTATTTAAGAAGCGGCTTTTTAGTGTATATAAAATACTTAAGAGGGTTTATTTACTTAAGAATTTGTATACAGCATCAATAGCTTGGTCTTCAGAGTAGCCTGCTTTTTTAACAGGGCCAACAGCCATGATAGCTTCCATTGCTTTTGGCATACCATTTTTACCATTTTTCAAAGTATCAGAAAAACTTGCTTTATCAAGCTCACCTGCTTTGATTAATTCTGCTAATTGTGGGTTAGAAGCGATGTCATGACACGCTCCACAACCACGACCAAAAGCACGGTCATAGATTTTCTTACCTACCTTTAACTCATCGTCTGCAGCGAATGCTTGTCCACTTAAAGCGATTAAAGCAACGCCAGCTACTGCACCTAATGTTTTTTTCATTTTTTATCTCTCTCTCATTGTGATTAAAATAACGGGCCTATTATTAGTAATAAAAGTCAGCCCAATCTAATAATAAACCTTCAAAGGATATTATATTTTTACGTAAATTTCAATCTAAATTTATAACTTAAGTGTGTGCTATTCGTACTTTATTATCATTAAATAGACTGAATACGAACTGAATTACTTTTTAGCACGCCATTTTTGTATAAGGCCATTTGTGGATATACTGGAAAACTTTTTATTAGTAGCGTTAAATTTTAAAGATAATATTGTAGCTGATGTAGGGCGCCATATATCCATTTTTTTAGGGCGCCAAAACTCCTTTAGTTTACCTGATCTAACTTTCCAAAGTTCAATGCGTCGACTTGTGTGACCAAGGAGTAAATATTTATGGTTACTTGAAAACTCAGCTGATGAATATGTGATTAGGCTTGGGCCAAGCTTTTTATGTAATTGTCCATTTGATACCTTCCATAGTTGACTTTGACTTAAAGCTGCATTTGTAAAAACATATTTATCATTATGACTGATAGCAACAGTTGAAAGTTGGTTGTGGTGCTTCCAGGTATACTTTAATTTTCCTGTTATTAAATCCCAAAGTTTTGCTGTGTGATCTTCTGATCCTGTTACTGCATATTTACCTGTATTAGAAATATCTGTTGTGATGACTTTATCACTATGAGATAAAGTATAAAGTGCTTTTCCAGAACTTAATGATAAATAAATAGCTTTATCTTCTAAACCGATTATGGCAAATTGGCCATCAGGTGATATGTTAATGGTATTGATATTAGCTAATCCCCAAACCGATAACAAGGTGCCATCTTCTACACGCCACCAAGCAATAGAGTTATTTTCTGCTGTAATGGCAAATTCTTCGTTGAGGGAAATATCAGTAGCAATGATGCCACTTTCTTCGTCAGTGTGCTTCCACTTATGAATGAGCGATGGTTTGCCTTTGATTTTCCATAACTCACCATAACCATCAACAGTTCCTAGTAGAGCATAGTTTTGTGACAAATTGGCAGAAAACACACCATTTTGAGCTAATGAAATAGTTTTTGATGGCTTTGGTGACTGGTCACACGCTACAAGAGTGCATATGGAAATAATAAGCAGAGGTTTTATTAATCTAAGCATATTATGAAAAGATAGCTTATTTAGATTATTTTGCTTTAAACCATTTTAATTTATTATGTAAAGTTACAACTGTACCAACAATAATTAATGTTGGTGCCTTTATTTCTTTATCGGCGATAATTTGAGATAAAGTTTTTAAGGTTCCTGTAAAAACACGTTGGTTAGTCGTTGTGCCTTGTTGAATAATTGCAATAGGGTGATGGCTAGGGGAGCCATGGTTTATAAGTGACTGGCAAATATTGTTTAGGCCTGAAAGCCCCATATAAAAGACAACAGTTTGGTTGGGAGCTGATAATTGTTTCCAATTTAAGTTATTAGTGCCATCTTTAAGATGACCTGTCACAAAAACACAAGATTGAGCATGATCTCTATGAGTTAAAGGGATACCTGCGTAAGTTGCACAGCCAGAAGCGGCAGTAATACCCGGGACTACTTGAAAGGGTACTTTTTCTTCTAATAGAGTTTCTATTTCTTCACCTCCACGCCCAAAAATAAAAGGATCACCACCTTTAAGGCGAACAATACGCTTTCCTTGTTTTGCAAGAGAGGCAAGTAATTCGTTGATTGAGTCTTGAGGTAAGCTATGGTTTTGGCGTTGTTTTCCTACATATATTTTTTCTGAATCTCTACGGGTTAAATCTAATATTTCTGGTGAAACCAAACGGTCGTAGACAACTATATCTGCTTGTTGCATCAGCCTTAATGCTCTGAATGTAAGTAAATCTGGGTCACCAGGTCCTGCACCAACAAGATAAACTTCGCCTATATTATTGTTAGCTTGAGTGTTAGAAATTATCTTTGCTAATTGATCTTCGGCTTTTTGGTGTTGTCCAGAAAAAACAAGTTCAGCAATACTTCCTTGTAAAATTTTTTCCCAAAAAATTCTTCGTTGAGCAGGCTCTTTAATTTGTACTTTTACAGCGCTTCTGAATTTTTCGGCTAATTGAGCGAGTTGACCAAAAGCAGGGGGAATAATACTTTCAATTTTGACTCTTAATAAACGAGCTAAGACGGGTGATGCACCACCAGAAGAAACAGCTGCTATCAGAGGTGAGCGATCAATAATAGCAGGAAAAATAAAACTACATAGATCGGGGTTATCAACAACATTAACAGGGATATTTAATTCCGTTGCAGTTTTAGAGACTATTTGATTAGTGTTAGAACAGTTAGTGGCAGAAACAATTAAACGAAAATTTTTAGCATCAGATTTTTCAAATTCTTTTTCTTTTATAAAAAGTTGATGTGTATTTTGCATACTGACAATAGCAGGGCTAACTTCTTTTGCAATAACAGTAATGATTGCACCTGCTCTTAATAATAGGTCAATTTTACGTGCTGCAATAGCACCTGCTCCAACCACTAAGCAGTTTTGTTCTTTTAGTTTTATAAAAAGTGGGAAATAATCCATTTAGTGATCTTTGATTTTCGAATTCTATTGAGAATGATATTATAAGCCACTCTTAAGATGATTGAAGAAAGATAAATTTATGATTGAATTTGACTTGGAAGTTGATGCGAGTGGTTTAAACTGCCCTTTACCTTTGTTACGTCTAAAAAAAGGACTAATGGAAGTGAGTGCAGGTGAAGTCATTAAAATTATCGCAACAGATCCTGCTGCTCATTTAGATATTGGTGTTTATATAGAGCAAACAGGGCACAAAATTATAAAGTTTCTAAATAACCCAGAAAAACAAGTTTTTTATATTAAGAAAAAATTTGCTAATGCTGAAAATTAGAAATCTTGATTAATAGTGTGGTGATTTTTTTAATTCACAATGATATTTTACGTGCTTTCTACTCTAAAAGGAAAGGAAGCAATGGTATCCTAATTCATGCGTTTATTTAGAGAGTTAGACTTAATATATTGTCTAAAAAACTGGGATAACTTTATACTAATTGACGAAAATTACTTCAAACTGCATGGGTGATGAGTTTGGCTTTAGATGCATTTCTACTTGAGCGTTATTTGAACCATCATGACTATTAAGAAGCATTACCTTAGGTCTATTTAGTACACCCTTTTCTTGGGAAAAATAGCTGAAGTTTTATCTGTTAATTTAGCAGGTTGTAATATGAAACCAAAACCTAAAGAACTGTTTGGCAGGTTAATGAGTTTTAAGGTTGCTTGATAGGTTATGTCTTTGACATAAATAATGGGCAGTATAAGAAAAGAGCTAGCAAAATTAAATGCAGCTTTAGTTGTATTAGGGCTTGATTGACCTGCTAAAAAAATAGCTGCTTGCCAAGCAAGTAATGCTTCTTTTTGTTGTTGTTTTAAGGCTGACAAACCGCTAGACGGAGGAGGTGTGGACATTTGGGTGGCATCACGAATAATGGCTCTGTCAGCATTTTCTAAGGTTTTAGAAAAACTATCAAAGTTAACATTTTTTGGAGCCCAGTACCAAATTTTCTGAATTAGCAATAAATAAAAGTGATATTGGTAATTCTAATGATTTTTTATTTTATGGATCCAATATTTATGCTGGCGATTTGAAAGATGACAGTGTATATCTTCAATAATTGTTAGAGGACTAAATTTATGAGTTTGCCAATCATAGATTTGTTAAGGAATCTATGACTAAGTCATTAATTTAATTCAATGTTAATTTCCATTAATCAACTTGATTAGAGGTTCCTTCGTAGGTTATTGGATATAATAGAAACTTGTCAGAATAAAAGCGGATAAGTTATCTATTACGCATGCTTCATAATGCGTGCTTTGTCACGCTGCCAATCTCTATCTTTCGCAACTGAACGCTTATCGTGTAATTTTTTACCTTTAGCAAGACCAATTTTAAGCTTTGCTCGACCTCTTATCCAGTACATGGATAAGGGAACAATGGTATAACCTTTTCGCTCAACGCCTCCAATTAATTTACTCAGTTCGTAATCGTGCAGGAGTAATTTTTTTTTTCGAATCGTGTCTGGGACTATGTGAGTTGATGCGGAAAGTAAGGGCGATATGTGCGCGCTTAAAAGCCACGCTTCGCCTTTGTGGATACTAATATGGCTTTCTTTTAGCTGGATTCGACCATCCCGTAGACTTTTGACTTCCCAGCCTTCCAAAACGAGACCCGCTTCAAATTGTTCTTCTATAAAAAACTCATGCGTCGCTTGTCGATTCACAGCAATCGTATTATCTGTTTGTTTGTTCTTTTTTTTAGACTTTTTTCCAGCCATAACAATGAAAATTATTTTTTAAACTGACGAAATGAAATTATTCTGGTATTTTACTTGATTCATTGGTAATAAACCTAGAAAAATTGGTTACCCTTAGTTTTTAGAGCAAGCAATTGGTTTTAAAATACTTTTAGAAAATGTCCACTTACCCTATGGGTAAAAGCACTGTTTTTTAAAGTATTTTAAAATCAATAGTTTAAACTAAAATGCTACGTCTCACCGTTTTTAGGATGAACATAACTATTTTGAAGCATTAGGCATAATAATGGCATTAACAAAATCAATACATGGAGAATGGTCTTCTCGGTTTGCTTATATTCTGGCAGCAACAGGTTCGGCGGTAGGGTTAGGTAATATATGGAAGTTCCCTTATATTACAGGCGAAAATGGTGGTGGTGCTTTTGTTATTGTGTACTTAGCTTGTGTTGTAGCTATTGGCATACCTATTATGATTGCCGAAAGTATGATGGGAAGACGAGGGCGACAAAGTCCTGTAAATACTCTTGTAACTTTATCGGAAGAGGCGGGAGCTAATAAAAATTGGCATTTTCTTGGATGGATGGGCGTTATTGCGGGTATTTTGATATTGTCCTATTACAGTGTGATTGCAGGATGGGCGAGCGCTTATGTGTTTAAAGCTATTTTTGGTGGGTTTTCATCTGATGCTACCGTTATTAAGGCAACCTTTGATGAATTAATGGCGAGCCCTGTTCAGCTGGTTTTTTGGCATACTGTTTTTATGGTTGCTACCATGAGTGTAGTGATGCGTGGCGTTAAAAGTGGACTAGAAAGGGCTGTGCAGCTTTTAATGCCGACTTTGTTTGCTTTGTTAATTATATTAGTTGGTTATGCAATGACAACGGGAGAGGCCTATTTTAAAGGCTTGTCATTTCTGTTTAGCCCCGATTTTAGTGAAATAGATGGAGATGCTGTTTTAACAGCAATGGGACATGCTTTTTTTACTTTAGGTTTAGGTATGGGCGCTATTATGGTGTATGGGTCTTACTTACCTAGTGGAATATCAATCGCCAAAACGAGTTTGTACATAGCAGGCGCTGATACTATTGTCGCTTTATTAGCTGGTATTGCTATTTTTCCTCTTGTCTTTGCTAATGGCTTAGAACCAGGCGCGGGTCCAGGTTTGATTTTTCAAACACTACCCATAGCATTTGGAAATATGACTGGGGGCTGGTTATTTGGAATCTTATTTTTTGTTTTGTTGGTTTTTGCCGCATTAACATCGGCTATTTCATTAATTGAACCTGTTGTAGCCTGGTTGGTTGAAAATAAAGAATTTACACGGGTTAAAGCTAGTATTATTAGTGGTATTGCAACGTGGACTTTGGGGGTTAGTGTTGCTTTATCATTCAATGTATTATCAGACTTTAAAATGTTTGATAAAACTATTTTTGATTTACTGGATTATTTAACTGCAAACTTAATGTTACCTATTGGAGGTTTTTGTATTGCTATATATGCGGGCTGGATAATGCAGAAAAAACATGTCAGAGAGGAACTGGATTTACCAGAGCAGCAATTTAAATTATGGGAAGTTCTTGTTTGTTATATTGCACCTGGAGCAGTATTCTTAGTGCTTTTAGATGTCATAGGAATACTTTAATGACCAAGGTTGAGAAAAGTGCATTAGTTAAAGTCTCTTCGTTACAAATGTTTGACTTGGTTGGAGATATAGAATCCTATTCAGAATTTTTACCTTGGTGTAAAGAAAGTAGAATTCTTAAAAGAGAGGGGGATATTATTGAAGCCGAATTAGTTATCTCTAAAGCTGGGTTTAATAAATCATTTTCAACGCGTAACCGCCGTGTTGGTAAAGACCAGTTATTTATGACGTTATTAGATGGGCCCTTTTCAACACTTGATGGTGTTTGGAATTTTATCCCTTTAAGAGAAGGTGCAAGTAAAATCTCACTAGATTTAGAGTTTGAAATTAATGGACGGTTTGCTAGTTTGGCATTTGGAGCTGTTTTTAATCAAATATGTAACACGATGGTAAGCTCTTTTACTGACCGAGCTAAACAGCTGTATTGTTAACTAAATATGGAAGTTGAAGTGGCTTTTGCCTCCTCTAATGAACAGGTTTGTATTTCTATCAAGGTGGAAGATTCTGTTACTGTGAATGAAGCAATTGTAAAATCAGGGATTACAGATCAATTTACTGAAATTGATCTGGTAAAAATGAAGGTAGGTATTTTTGGAAAAATATGTAACTTAGATACAATACTCGAAGAGGGGGATAGGGTGGAGATATATCGTTTCTTACTTCATAATCCTATGGATGCGAGGCGGAATAGGGCGCTTAAAATATAAAGGCATTTGTTTACCTAGGCTCTAAGCCTTAAATGTTATCGGGGTTTGTAAAATCATCACGAAAAAACTTTTTAGAATCTTGAGCGTGTTTTTTTTCTTTTGAATTGCTGACTTTCTTTTTTGCAGATTCATTGCTTGAAAAAAAAGAGACAATTTTCCCCCAAAGTGTTTTATCTAAAATACGCGTAGGAACTTCAATCGTAGTTTCGTTTGATTTTCTGTTGACAAGTGATGTGTTGGGTTTAAAATCACCTTGAACGCTTGATAGTATGTCTCCATTAAAAAATAAAGAAAGCCTTTTTTGTTTTCTTTGCTCACCATCTAATTGTTCAGAATAAATATAATCCCAACGTGTTTGATGAAAAACATCAACTAGCATGGATGACCCCATTATGTATAAAACCTGACGTTTAGTCATGCTTGGTTTGAGTTGATCAATCATATCTTGATTAATTACATTTCCTTGCTGAATATCTAAGGTATAAACGCCGGGAATATTTTCCATAATAGTTGTACAGGAAGTCAAAGTAATACTTAATGTTAATAAGATGGGGTAAATTTGTTTTCTCATGTTTTTCTTTAAATTAAATGACAGAGATTTAGTTATATGGGGAAAATGATACCGTATGTTTAAATATAATCCTATAAAAGTATCAGCGGGATACATAAAAAAAAGTTACAATTGCAACTTTTTTTATAATTGATAGTCTGTATCTAGCTGTGTTTGTTTTTAACTGTGATAATAGAACTGAAGTCTATTGTACATAGATCTATCAAATTAAAGTCGTTATGCTAGCCATAAATATATAGTGTTAACGCAATTGATGATGTTAATAAAGGGAGATCTTTTTTTTGGAAAATAATGACCTGAGAAGTGTTGGGCTAAAAGTTACATTACCCCGAGTTAAAATTCTGGAGATTCTGGAAAAACAGACAGAACAGAGGCATCTGTCTGCTGAAAAAGTCTATAAAATTTTGCTAAGTGATAATGAAGAAATTGGGTTGGCCACTGTGTATCGTGTATTAACTCAATTTGAAGTAGCTGGCTTAGTTTCTAGACATCATTTTGAAGGCGGTAATTCAGTCTTCGAATTAAATAAAGGTGTTCATCATGATCACATCGTTTGTATGAAATGTGGAAGGGTAGATGAATTTACTGATAGCGTGATAGAAAAACGACAAGATGATATTGCTGAAAAACTAGGGTATGAATTAACGGATCACAGTTTGTACCTATATGGTTTTTGTTCTCAATGTAAAGATAATAACTAAAATCACAGATGTTTAAGCCTCTTATATTGTTTATAGGCATGCGGTATACGCGTGCGAAAAGACGAACTCAATTTATCTCATTTATCACACTTACTTCGGTTTTAGGGATAGCGTTGGGAGTAACCGCCTTGATTGCTGTGCTTTCTGTAATGAATGGTTTTGAATCTGAATTGCGTGAACGCATATTGGGAATGACGTCTCATACGACAATTACTGGCAGAAATGGGCAATTGAAAAATTGGCAAGCGTTAGAGGATAAAATAGTTGGTACGCAACATGTTATAGGATCAGCTCCCTTTGTAAGAGGGCAAGTTATGATTAGTGCAGATAGACAGGTGAGTGGTACTTTATTACGAGGTGTTATTCCTCAAAATGAGCCTAAAGTTTCCGAAGTTGCAAGTAAAATGAAGGAAGGTAAATTATCAGATTTAGTTAAAAGTAAGTTTGGTATTGTATTAGGTGCAGAGCTGGCAAGTTTTTTAGGTGTGAGGATGGGTGATAGAGTGACTATCATCAGTCCTCAAGTAAACTCTACTCCTGCAGGGATTTTACCTCGATTAAAACGATTTACTGTGGTCGGTATATTTCAGGTGGGTATGTATGAATATGATCGAAATATGGCGATTACTCATATAAATGATGCAGGAAAACTATTTCGTTTAGGTGATTCAGTCACTGGTTTACGATTGAAATTGGATGATTTATTTAATGCTCCTAAAATCACTAAAAGCTTAGCTAACGAATTGTATAGTGATTACAGTGTCAGTGATTGGACAAAAGCACATAGTAACTTTTTTAGAGCGATTAAAACTGAAAAACGTGTAATGTTTATTATTTTATTATTGATCGTTGCGGTTGCTGCATTTAATATTGTTTCAACACTAGTTATGGTTGTTACAGACAAGCGAGGAGATATTGCTATTTTAAAAACACAAGGCATGTCAAATATGTCTGTTATGGGCATCTTTATAGTGCTAGGTGGTATTATCGGAATTATAGGAACAAGTTTAGGTACTCTAGGAGGCGTACTTTTAGCTTTAAATATAGAAACTATTATTCCAGCAATTGAAAGTTTTATGGGTGTTCAATTTATGGCTGCCGATGTTTACTATATTAGTGATGTACCTTCAAAATTAGTTTGGAATGATGTTTATCAAATAGCAGGTATTGCGTTTGTATTATCTTTACTCGCTACTTTATATCCTGCGTGGCAAGCCTCTAGGATAAACCCTGCTGAGGTTTTAAGATATGAGTGAGTTTGGAATATTACAATGTCGACAATTAACCAAGCGTTTTCAACAAGGTGATTTGGATGTTGATGTTTTAAAGGGAGTCGATTTAACGATTAATGTGGGTGAGCGTGTTGCCATTATGGGGGCATCAGGTTCTGGTAAAAGTACTTTACTTCATTTGTTAGGTGGATTGGAAAAATCAACTCAAGGTGAGGTGATTTTAGCGGGTGAAAATCTTAATACTATTAGCGCATCAAAACTGAGTAAACTAAGAAATAGTTCGTTAGGGTTTATTTATCAATTTCATCATTTGTTGGGTGAATTTACAATTTTAGAAAATGTTGCAATGCCTGTACTTATCTCTGGGTGTTCTATTAAAAAAGCACGGAAAGAAGCTATTGAATTATTAAATAGAGTTGGTTTAGGACATAGGCTTGAACATAAGCCTGGTGAATTATCGGGTGGTGAAAGACAGCGTGCTGCCGTGGCAAGAGCCTTAATTAACCGACCAAAATGTGTGTTGGCAGATGAACCAACAGGTAATTTGGATAGCAAAACTGCTGAACAAATTTATCAGTTAATGTTGGAATTAAATCAAGAATTACAGGTTAGTTTTTTAGTAGTTACCCATGATCATGAGTTAGCAGAAAGGATGGATCGAGTCTTGCATATGGAAGACGGATTGATTGTATAAGTCAAACTCCTGCCACTTTAGGTAGTTATGATTACCGAAAATTATGCTACTGAAACAGTTGTAGTACTGATTTAGAGCTTAGCCATAAACTTCACAATTATAACCAGATGGAAAGTATATAGTAGGTGAAAAAATTTAGGTTTCTTTATGTCTTGTCTTTCTCGAATGCCATTGCTTACTGACATGATATCGCCAAAATAAACGGATACCAAAATACCCTGCTGCCGAACAAATTATTCCTAAAATCAGGCACCCAAACAAAAAGGGGCCTCCGAACTCACCTAAGCTTGACATGATGTTTTCTGCAGAGAATTCAAAATCAGTCGATGGCGTTCCTCGCCCTAATGACTTTAGTCCAACAACATAGGCAAAATAGAACATAGGAGGCATGGTGAGGGGGTTGGTTAACCAAACTAATGCAACAGAAATGGGAAGATTTGCTCCAAAGTAGAAAGCCGCAATAGCCGCAATAGCCATTTGTCCCGGCGTAGGTATCCATGCTGCAAACAAGCCTACAGCAAAAGCAAGAGAAACCGAACGGCGGTTTAAGTGCCATAGATTAGGTTCATGTAGCCTATCACCAAGAAACTGAAGGCTTTTTTGTTCTTTAAGCTTTTCAGGATCAGGCATGTATTTTTTTAATAATTTTTTTGGCATGACGCTGTGGTTTTAGTTGATTTAGCTTAATCTAAGTTTATCAGGTTTGGGGTTGATGATGTGCATATTAATCTTCGAATTCTCTTGAGGACAGCTTAATTAATTCATGACAGAAGGCTTATACTTAAACTATTCAATAACTTTGTCATCAACTTGGACGTATGAGTGGAATGTAAGCAGGAGGCAGAAACTTTGAAAACCATTTTAATAATGTGCTATTAACACGTTATTTGCCTTATTCTGAAACATTTAAAACGCATATCGACTTAGATAAAACTAAAAGAGCTACTCTTTAGTTTTTGAAGAATCAGCCGCTAAACTATTTATCTATAGTTTGTGGAAAGAAAAGTTATGCAGCATATTACTAATTCACACGGAAGTTCAATCTATAATTTAAAAAAACAGACGAGTACAGAGTCTGTTGAAAAATCATCATCAAATCAAATTCAAAGGGGGGACTCAGTAGAAGCAACTGAGTCATCCTCTGTATTAGCGAAAAAGAAATTAAATGCCGCTATTCTTAGATCAAATTTAGATGTGAGTTTAAGTGCTGGTAATGAACCTATGTCATTGCTTTTTAAAGCTGCTATTGAAGAAATTAATATAGCGTTAGAGGAGGAGCTAGGAGGAAATGCCATACAGAAAGCCTATGCCTCAGGTCTTGATGCAAGCCCTGAGGCAACAGCAAAAAGAATTGTTTCAATGAGTACAGCTTTTTTTGCACAATATAGAGATCAAAACCCTGATATGACAGATAGTGAGGCTGCAAATAAATTTGTAAATATAATCGAAGGAGGGGTTGATACTGGATTTTCTGAGGCTAGAGAAATTTTAGATGGGCTTAAAGTTTTGGAAGGGGATACAGCAGACAATATTGATGAAACATATAAGCTTATTACAGAAGGGCTAAAAGCTTTTGTAGATAGTTTTAAAGAAGAAGAAAAGATAGAAGAAAGTGAATAAATTGATTATAAAATTGTAAATTTAATCCTAAACAAAGAGCATTTTTTTATATGTTTTTTTATACCCTACCATTCGTTGTAGGGGTCATTGTTGTTCAACAATTTTCAGAACTACCTTCGTTATCTTGGCTAGCCACAATGCTTATTGTGGTTGCTATTTGTTCATATTATCAATATTGGCGACTCATTATTTTCGTTTTAGGTATGTTGTGGACGATTAGTTTCGCATCTATGCGTTTAAACGATCGATTACTAGAACCATTACAAGGTCATGTTATAGATATTGAAGGGGTTGTCGTTGGGCTTCCTCAATATGATGAACGAAAAGTTCGATTTGATTTTTCTGTATCAAAACCAATAAATAATTTTCCACAAAAAATTCGTTTAAGCTGGTATTTTCCAAAACAAACAATTAAAGCAGGACAGTTTTGGAAGTTTACTGTTAAATTAAAAAAACCACACGGACGATTTAACCCCAATGGATTTGATTATGAAAAATGGTTATTTATCCAAAATATAAGTGCAACAGGTTATGTAAAGAATGTCCCTTTACCACAAAAATTAATTTCAAAAACTAAAAAATATAATTTTTCTGTTTTACGCCAGTTAATTTCAGATAATTTAGATGAGTTATTAGAAGATAGCCCAAATAAAGGCCTTATAAAGGCGTTGACGATAGGTGACAGACATCATTTAAGTCAGCAACAATGGGATGTTTTTAGAAAAACAGGCACAGTACATTTGTTAGCCATATCAGGCTTACATATAGGTTTAGTTTCAGGCTTAATGTATTTTTTTATTTTACGATTGAGTGTTATGTTTTCTGTTGTTTCTCCTCAAAATTATGCAGCGAGTGCTGCAATTTTTATCGCTTTTTTTTATTCAGTATTGGCAGGCTTTTCTTTACCAACGCAGAGATCATTATTAATGTTAGTGATAGCATTGTTGATGACTATCGTATGGCAACGAAAAGTGACAGCAGTTAATACAGTTTCTATGACTCTTTTAGTTGTCTTATTTTTCGATCCATTCGCAGTGTTATCAATTGGTTTTTGGTTATCTTTTTTAGCGGTTATTATCATCATTTATAGTCTTGCTGGGCGATTAGCTAACATAAAAGGATGGAAAAGTGCGATTAAAATTCATTGGGTAACAGCGATTGGGCTAGCTCCTTTATTGCTTTATTCTTTCCAACAAGTATCAATTATTTCACCCTTTGCAAATTTTATAACAGTTCCAATTATTAGCTTCCTAGTCGTTCCATTATGTTTGCTTTCAGTCGTATTTATGTTCATTTCACCTGTCATTACGGAACAATTACTTTTTTTAGTCGATAAAGTACTACAAGGAGTAGAAAGTATTTTATCTTTGATGTCTGAGCTACCTTATGCTGCCGTTACTACAGGCTCACCTCCAATTGCAGCAATTCCGGTCGCACTGTTAGGTGTTTTAATTTTATTGTCACCAAAAGGTTTGCCTGCCCGATGGCTTGGGCTATTTTTTTTATTACCCTTATTGTTTATTTATACTGAAAGGCCAAAACAAGGCGAAGTATTTATGACCCTGTTAGATGTTGGTCAAGGGTTATCCGCTGTAATAGAAACGGCACACCATGTTTTAATCTTTGATACAGGTGCAAAATATTCAAACCAATTTGATATGGGAAATGCCGTGGTTATTCCCTTTCTTAATAGCAAAGGAATTAATGTAGTAGATACTTTATTGATTAGTCATGCTGATAATGATCATATTGGAGGAGCTAATTCAATATTAGATCAAGTTAAGGTCGATAAAATATTGACCAGTGTTCCAAATTTACTGGAACAATTTTCACCTGAACGTTGTTTGAGAGGACTATCATGGGAATGGGATCAGGTTAAATTTGAAATAATTTCACCTAATCAGAATTTTTTTGAGAGTGAAAATAATAATTCATGTGTTTTAAAAGTAAACTCAAATCATGGACAAATATTATTAACAGGAGATATAGAAAAATTAGCTGAAGATTGGTTAGTGATGAATGCCGCTCAACAACTAAATAGTGACATATTGATTGCACCTCATCATGGTAGTAAGACATCCTCAACATTAGCTTTTTTACAAAATGTCTCTCCTAAAGAAATATTAATTCCTACTGGATATCGAAATCGGTTTTCATTTCCTCATTTAGAGGTTATTGATAGATATGAAAACATAAAATCTAATTGGAAAAGTACATCCAATGAAGGTGCTATTACAGTTAAAATGAAAAATAACACTATTTTGGTTCATTCTCATAGAGAAGATCATGGCAAATACTGGAATAAATAATTCTTTCTGCTATTTTATAGATAAGTAGGTTTGACTATCCTAACCTGTGTTTGGGGTAAGAAAAGGTTACTTTCTGACCAATGATATAATGAATGCTGTCACCTGTTAAGTGGCTTATTCTTATCAAGAAAAAAAGTCGGTTTTAAACCGTTGAAGAGAAGGTTTATTGCCTTTATTTTAAGTTCTTATCCCGAATTTAGGTTATCTTAAGTTTTAAGGAATATTTAGTATGAAATGTTTGGTGGTGGATGACAGTAAAATGTCCCGAATGATACTAAAAAAAATCATAGGTAAAGCTCATCCTGATTGGGATGTTTATGAAGCATCTGATGGACAGGAAGCTATAGAAATGGCAAAAAACAAACAGCTTGATGTTGTTTTACTTGATTATAATATGCCCATTATGAATGGAGGTGAGGCCGCTAAAATATTAAGACCTCAATTTCCAAATATCAAAATGGCTTTTTTAACTGCCAATATGCAAGCTGCATTAGAAGAGCTTGCTATCCAGCTCAAAATCGATTTTATTCCCAAGCCTATAACAGAGGAAAAAATCTTACTCTATATCAAATAAAAAATTTATTAAGTACATAAAATATCAATAGAATTTGTTAGTCTCTATTAAAACATTGCCATAATAATTTAATACTCAGGTTGTCATAAGCATTAACCCTAGAAAAATCAGTTGAGCCTATCCCTACCGATTAAATCCGGCATTAATTTGACAAGAAGTTCAGAACTGTACTCGTGTTTTTCATCCCCAAATAAAATTGTCAGGAGGCCTCAAAATCATTCCTTGTAAATATTTCTTCATCGCTTCACTTAAAATACGATACCAACATTCCAAGGGAGTCAACTGCGGAGCAATTGTCTTGAGTTTATTAAAAAAATCGTTAATTCGTTGATAAGC
>JAGLDH010000089.1 GCA_023145835.1 Methylococcales bacterium | reverse complement strand
TTAATTTTACTTGGGTACTTATGATTGATAATTTAATATAACAATATCACTAAAATACAGGGGAACTTATGACCTAAATCATAGGCTGTTAGATAAACTTAAATGGGAGCTATCTCAGTTATAAAGTCCATAATCTCTATCTCACCATCGCATTGAGGACGCTCCAGCGGCAAGATTTCATAGATGCAGGCTATTTAGCATCCCCCAAAGTTAAATGGTAGAGGCCACTATTCTTGACTCACCCTTGCTCAAATTTTCTGTGTCAACGGATTATTGATCGGGTCACATCGCTTTATCACCCCAAGGCAACCCGGCATAGGCAATCACCGCTTGGTGTAATGGGGCGTTCGGGCCAGACACCGTGATAGCGATGGCGATGTTTACGTGGCAAGGGTGTCAGCAAGGCTAACTTATCCAGAAATTCTAGGAATGTCAGTTTGAGAAGCGTTTGTCCATTGGCTCTCGGTTTGAGAAAAAGGTAAACCACGGTTCTTTGGCTTTACCAAATCGTTCTATGGCAACCCAGTTATCTGCTCCACAGAGGTGGCGCAGAGGGTAATGAAAAACATGTCAGAGAGCAGGTGCTTTTTGTGCTTCTCTATTCTAGGGTCTTCAATGTTTGAAAAGTGATGAATAATTGAGGCTATGGGTTGGTCTGTCATTTTAAATGACAAATGATAGAACTTATGCCTCATCTAAATTATAGTTTCAACTAGTTTTAAGTCCGATCGCCCTGTTAGGGAAGGCTATCTGTAACGCTATCAGATCTTTTTCTGATAAAATGGAGGAATGTACTTTTCTTTTCAACCCTACGGGCTTTTAAACTATTCCCGATAAAAGCGATGGTTCAATTTTATGAAAAAAAATAAGATATTACTCATTTTTTTATTTTCTACTATTTTAAACGCTACATCACTCCATGCATTTGAGCTAATATCAAAGAGTGAACACTTACAGTTTTTAGGTAAGAAAAGTGACAAAAAACAAGTGACTTTTCGTTCTATAACAAGTAAAAAAACAGACTTACCCAATATTACTGTAGAACGACCCACTGTTGATGTAAAAATCAATTCACCTACAAATATACATCTATCTTTTAAAGCTAGTTCAGACTCAAAAATTGACATTGATAGCCTCCAATTCTTATATGGATGGTTAAACTTAGACATAACCGAGCGAATAAAACAAAATGCTAAAATTACATCTTCTGGTTTATCAGCAAATAATGTCGCTTTACCTGACGGTGATCATGTAATTACAGTAAAAATCAGTGATAGCAAAGGAAGAACTAAAGAAAAAGAGATAGAATTCACTATAGAGTAAAAACAAGCATGGCAATTGCAGCAGCAGGCGCACAATCAGCAATAGACAATGCAGAAAGTTGATTTTCACTTTTTAAACAATCAGTAAAATCCAGGTAAGGATAACCCAACTCTTCTGCCATTTGTTTTACTAAAAACCGCCCTACCCCAGCACCTATAAAATAATTTTGATTTGAGAGCATACATCGAGAAAGTTGTCGTTCACATGCTTGTTTAATTTTGTTTTTTTGCTGCGCCTTTATCTCTTGAGCAAACTGTTTCCACACAAACAGCTCCTTGTCTGTATATTCGTATCCCGTCATCCGAGATAATCTTTTTGCGCTCGCCTCTACTGATTTTTCTGCACCATCAGCCGTGTCTGTTTGGTCATGAATTTCATTCAACTCACCAGTAAGGCGATAAACATCAGCCATCGTCGAAAAATACTCGGCCATTAAGCCCATTGGTTGCCCTTGAAAATTAGCTGATTGAGCAACTGCCATCACGGGTGTTCTAATAATCCCCGTATAAACAAGTTCATCTGAGCGCATTCGATCATAATCTGTTAAACCCATTGCGTTCACTTTATGGTTTGATAAAAGCAATATATCGGTTGTTGTACTTCCAATATCTATAAACAATCCATGACTTAATTTTCTAGCTGCTAACGATGCACTAGCTAACCAATTTGTTGATGCAATAGAAATAAAATGATGGGATTGAATTTGCTTCGGCTTTAAAAAACCATCAAGCCCAGCGTAAATCAATAATTCTTGCCCAGCAAGTGCTGCTTGCATTGTATGGATAATTTGTTCAACCCCTTGATCCCGACTGGTAAACAGATCAACTAACTCTCCTGTCATGGTTATCACATGCTGACAATTATTTTTTCCAACCTCAGAGACTATTTGATGAACAGCTTGTATTAGATGTTCTATTCCTTTCCACAAAGGGCAAGCCGTTTGGATTACTTTAGAAAAAAGTCCATTCGGCTCAAGTACAGCAGCTTTAACATGCGCGCCACCAATATCCCAACCAACAATGCGTTGTTGCATTATTTTTCCTTTATAAATTAATAATTTGTTGTTTATTGTGAGTATGTCGAATAATGGGTTGGTTATCAACCATACTAATAACAGTTTCTGCTACATTTATCCCCGTTGCTTGATTTATACCAACATAAGATGTTGTTAAACGAGGATTAATTTCCAGAGTTAAAGATCCACCTTCTTTAGGTTGAATAATATCAATCCCTACATAACCCCATAACCCTTCAATTGACTCAGCTATCCCTTCTATTAATAGCTGATACCCCATATGATCATTAGTTTTTATATTGACTTCACAGGCTTCCAGTTCAAACTTACCCTGCTTAATTGAAACTTGTTGCCGGTTACAACATAGTAACCAAGCCTTACCCCCCTTAAACAAACATGAAAGACTAAGTACCTCACCTTGAATATAAGGTTGAATAATATAATTTTCTTTACACGCAATCAAAGCATAAATTTTATCAAATTCATCCTGTGTTGAAATAAAATGAGTATCTAAACACCCCACGCCATCTTTGGGTTTTATAACCCAAGGTTCAACTATTTTGTTTGAAAAAAAATCTAGCTGAATCGTTTCTACAATAGCTTGCTTATTTTTTTGTAATACTTGAGCCGTCACTAATTTATCACTACAGATGGCAGCGGCTTGAGAAGAAGAGTTAAGCAATCGTTTAAATTTACATTCTATTAATAAAGAAATTTGTTGTAACTCAGAGTCCAACTCGGGAGCAATAGGCCAGACAGCATCAGATGATTCAATTAAATCAGGCAATAAATCATAAACACTCTGTTTATTTGACACCCAAACAACCTCAATATTATCAGGGAGCTCTAACTCTTTACATCGCCAGTCGAGCATTACAGTCAACCGAATAGAGGGTAAGGAATCAAAATCTTTTATTAATGCATTCAGCATTAATAACCCTTCATTAAATAGCGATTCTGGTAAATCTTTCTGGGCGAATCCTCCGCCCGTTATAAATTCAAAAATTAATACTTTCATTAGCCAAATGCTATTATGCGTCTAAATTTAAATATTATGAACGCTATTAAACACATTAATGGAAATAATTCCCGTAATTGACATAAAAGATGGATTAGTCGTTTCTGCTCAACAAGGACAACGCGATAGCTACCAACCTATAAAATCCACTTTATGTTCCTTAAGTACGATTGAGTCAGTACTCAATGGTTTTTTGTCAGTCCATGCCTTCGCCACAATATACATTGCAGACCTAAATGCAATTACCAATACAGGCAATAACTACAACCTAATCAATCAAGTTATTACTAAAAATAAAGAGATTGATTTCTGGGTTGATAATGGAAAAAAAATACATGAACTAGCTATCCCCAACCATACAAATCAAAAATCAATTATTGGTTCTGAATATCAGAATATGACAGCTTTTCAGGATAAAGTACAGCCTATAAAAAACAATATTCTTTCATTAGATTTTTTTCCTTCCCAAGGTTATACAGGACCTAATGAGTTACTTGAGAACTCAACTTTATGGCCAGAAAACGTTATTATTATGAGCTTAGAGTATGTTGGGAAAAATGCGGGGCCAGATATAGAAAGACTAAAATTTTTTTATCAAAAACACCCAGATAAAATCTTTATTGCCGCAGGAGGAGTGCGAAATGAAAAAGATTTATTTTCACTTAAAAAAATAGGCATTAATTATGCACTTGTTGCAAGCGCGCTTCACTCCGGTACTATCACCGCTAAGGTGATTAAAAACTTGCAGACAAAAAAATACCCCGACTAAAGTTTACGCTTAAGCCGAGGTATTTTTCAAACAAAAATTAACCGTATACTTCTTACAAAGTATACAAATTAATTATACTTTGTTTGCTGCGAATGGATGCTCTGAAGAACCTTTTTGAGCAACAACTTCAGCTGCTGTTGGAGTTCCAGCGACAGCATTTTTGATAGATGCTTTAACAGCATCATAGTTGTTTTTCTCAATAGCTGCATCATCTTCTGCTAACCAGTGAATAAAAACACCAACAGAAATGAATAGATCATCAGCTTCGTCAGCTGGGATTGTTCCATCTTCAACACAGTCAGCAACAGCCATTGCAACACCACGTTGTGCTGGGCCAAACATTTGAACTGCTTGCTTAGAACCTTTGATTGTTACTTTGTTAAACATAACAGTTGAAGGCTTAACCATAAGGTTAGGTGCAACAACAGCTAAAAGACTAGAAAAACCGTCTTTGTTGTTTGTTAAGCAGTTTGCGAAAGCAGACTCTGCAGCTGAACCACGTGGTCCCATCATTAAATCGATGTGAGCAACTTCATTTCCGTCGCCATTTAAAGATTCGCCTACGCGTAAGTTATTAATTTTAGCCATTGAGCTATTTCCTATTTATAAATAAAGTGAAGTATTAAACTGACATTTTCATGCCAAACAATTGCGCTTACCCATCCATGAATGCATTAACTAGTACACCTAACAGAAAATGCTTCCATCATTACTACAAATACTGTCGCCACCGTCAGGTCGGCCGTAGTACCTGGATTAATACCCTTATCCTTAAACGCCTTATCCACCTTATGTAACATCGGTAATAATTGCTCAGGAACTTGTGTATTTAACAAGGCATCGTCGACTGCAATAATTTGTTTTAGCACCCAATCCGAGTGCTTTTCCCCATATTTCCTTTCTATATGACTATCAGGGAATTTTCTTAAAAGCCCAGTAAAAACAAAGACTGCTGCCCATTCCTGGCTTTCAAAACGAAATAGTCCGTTATTGTACCTTAATATTGAAAAATTAAAAATATCTTTGTAATTTGTTGCATACTGTTTCGCAATTCTATCTTTATCTTTCGCAATATCCATTGCCTGAGTTAGTGTGACATCAGGACTTTCATTAACATCCTGGTCTTCTGAATCACCCAACCCACCAGGAGAAGCGACGGTAATAGCTTTAAACACCCATTTAGCATCTTCTATTGAAGTTTTCTCAAGAACTAGCTTCAAAGCATCTTGCAAACTCTGTCCTGACTTTTGTTCTTGAGTAGCTTGAATTAAAGGGGCACAAAGCAAAAGAATCCCTAAATTTGTATTGCAACCAACGGCTTCTCTTGTTGCTTTGACAGCATAAAATATTTTTTCACCTAAGGTGTAATCTGGATTAGAAATTGGAACTGCACTCACGTCGGCGCTTAATATAAAGTCATCGACACTCATGTCATGCCCAGCATTATAGACACTAACATTTCCCGGCTTAAAAGCATTAATATCACTGGCACATGCTTTTTTATATGTCTCAATTATTTGTTTCTGACTTAACATGAGGCTGCTATTTTTAATAATGACTTCTTGTCGTTTAAATATCGCCCTATTAAATCTTCAGCCAAAATATCCGCTATATTAAAATCACAAACAGTTTCTAAACCTTTCCATGCAGGAATACTATTGACTTCGATAATACTGTATTGTCCTTGTTTATCTTTTATAATATCAACTCCAGCATAATCCATAGACAAAGCCTTAGTGGCCAGAATTGCTAATTCAGCCAACTGATCATTGAGTTCTATTGCTTCACATTTAGCACCACGCGCAACATTATTTAACCAAGATGTTCCGCACCGTCGCATCGCGGCTATCGATTTTCCAAATACCACAAAAACACGAATATCTGAATATCCTTGTCCTTCACATTCAATAAAACGTTGTAAATAATAGATGCCATTACTGCTAGTTAACCAGAATAAATCAGTCGTTTTCTCAAGCCGCCTAACACCTTCACCTTGTGATCCAAACAAAGGTTTACTAATTAATCGGTGACCTTGTTTTAGTTCCTGCTCAGCAATAGATACCGCTTTTTCCCTATCTTTAAGTACCCACGTTAATGGCGTATTTAAACCTGCATTATTAAGCAAAAAGCTGGTCATGCCTTTATCGACACTTTTTTCTATTGCATACCCATCGTTATAAACAGGAATATTCATTATTTTTAACGCATGCAATACATCTAAATAAAAAACAACTTCCTGTAAAGAACCGCCTGGTACGCCTCTAACAAAAACAGCCTCTGGAAGCTGATTTTCAAAACCAAGTATTTGAATAGGAGTCTCTGTCGAATCTAAATTGATTGCACATTCTGTTAAAGAAACGTACTCCCCTATATACCCTCTTCTAGCAAAGGCCAAACATAACTGTTTACCATGCCAACCAGGATCATCTGTAAAAATTGCTATTCGACCCACTGTTCGTTACGCACCAAACGATTGGTCTAATAAAGCATTATCTAGCTTTCCTGCGCGAAAACTGTTTCCTGACTCAACTGCTGTCACAATAACACTCGCAGGGCTAAACAACATGCCATCAATCTTAAAAAAGTCATATTCGTAGGCTTTAAAAATTTCGGCAAAAGGCTTGCCATAATCTTTTGAAGTTGAACTTGGTAGCTCTTTTGCTAATTTCTCCGCCTCTTCATCACTCCCTTTTACAAAGATATGGACTTGACCTGCAAATAGAATCGCATCATTTGTGCGCCCCATTGCTTTAACAAAATCGGGATGAGGGGGACAAACAGGTGCACTACCACTTCCATCTATAATATTTTCTAGAGGGAAGTGTAATTCATGTGCTTTATGCATTGCCACTTCTAGCACTCTTCCAACCACTTGCACTCCACCAGCCAAACTACTCGTCGGTGTTACAATAATAGTTAATTTTTCTGCAGAAACGCCACAAGCTGTTGCTATTTTTTCTATAATTTCTACAGGTGGAATTTTGTCATTTTCTATGACTAAAGCTGTAGAGTCAGCACTATCAGAATAACCTAATTCCTTATAAAGCTCCTCTACAGGAACAGTCACACCCTCTTTTTCTTTTTTTGCTATTGCCCTAGCAGGGCCTGAACCTAATGCATAATACTTTTCGTGAGATAAACTCCAGCCTGCATATTGACTACCTAAGCATGCTAATACTGGATTTGTAGAATGAATATTAATAGTTAATGGCCAATTATCCGTATAAGTACTTTGTGAAAGTGTGGCAGTTCCCATTCCTCCCATACAAATCTCTGTAATAATACGTCCAGCTTCTAAGCCACCAGGAACATCAATACCTGCATCAATAATTGTGCAGCCATTTTCTAATTGTTGTACGCCTAGTCTTAACTTATCTGCGTTATCAATTAATTCCTGCACTAAAGGCTGAGTAAGTTTATTAACACTCGCTGAGTATTGCATTTTATGACATCCTATTTTAAAAGTTGCTTAACCAGTTGTTGTTTTAACAGCAACTTATCCAAAATCTGCTGTTCGCTTTCATCGCGAGCAATGATACTGCAAATCGGTAACCCTGTGTGAATTAATGACCCGTCATGTGGTCTATCAACTAGCCATTCCGGCCACTGAATATCATTATTAATGATGGTGTCTGTTTCTGCAAAAACAACCTGATAGGCTCTATATTCTTTTAAGTTAGAAATACTTCCCAATGCATTTTGTAGGGAACTACTCATATGCTTATCGATTAATCCATCGTTATATAATTGCATACTAGCTGATGGCCTGGGATTAATCTCAAGAATGTAGCAACAATCATTTTTCAATATAAAGTCAATAGAGTTAAGTCCTTTTAAACTAAATTCAGTGACTAAACTTGCGATCCAAACATTTAATTGACTCTTAACTTTATCATTTAATTCTGGCTGACTAATAATTCCAGAAAAAATAAAATCGAACTCACCTACACTAGTAATCAGTTGTTTGTGAAACCCACAAATTTCAAAACTAGATCCATCTGATACAAATAATACTGACATAGAAATACCGTTTATAAATCGTTGCCAATAACAGGTCTCTGAAGATTCGACTAATCCCTTGTATTTTTTTATTCCTAGCCCTCCTTCTCCCCTCATAGGTTTAACTAACCAGCCATCATTATATTCAGGAGCTTGAAAAGAAATATCAGGAAACGGAATGTTTAATTGTTTTAATTTTGAAAAAAAAAAGGTCTTATCTTGAATAGCAGAATAGGCTTCAAGCGTATTACCAAGGACTTTTATCTTTTGATGGAGAAACTTCAAACTAGAAGAATAAAATTCAAACCCACTACCATATATTGCATATGCTAGCTTATATCTTGAATTTAAAAGACAAAAAGCAGGTTCTATTTGTTTTATGCTTAAAGTCTTAACTTTAATACATTCTAAAGAGTCTACCTGTGTATCTACATCGGAAAAGCAATCGATAACGACAACATCATATCCCGCTTTCTTAGCCATATTGGCTAACATACGCCCTGAAGTTGCAATGATTAATATAATTTTAATTCAAAGAGTCTCTATAAAAAAGTGTTAATAACTAAAAACCGAACATAGAATAAAGGGTCAACTAGTGCCGTTTTTTACCCTTTAAGCTCAGTAACACGCAAAGTTTTATTATACCAACAAGGGTGATGAACAAAAAAGAAACTCTATTAATTATGTACTATTTTATTGATACCACTCATCTAAGATAGCAATGAACCTTTGGAAACCTTTTCATTCTGCAAGAGCTCTTCAAACGTATCGATCATTATCGGCTTAGATATAAAATACCCTTGCCCTATATCACACCCAGCCTGCTTTAAAAAATCATATTGCCATTGATTTTCAATTCCTTCGGCAACGACTGTAATATTCATTCCTTTCGCCATTGCTAAAATAGCATTTACAATAACTATCTGACCATCACCTTCCATATTAGAAATAAAAGATCGATCAATTTTAAGCGTATCTACTGGAAATTGATGCAAATAACTTAACGAAGAATACCCCGTACCAAAATCATCAATTGATAAGGTTATATTTCTTTCAGCCAGTTGATTCAGTTTATCTAAATTAGACTCTGCATTCTGCATCATGACAGACTCAGTTAATTCAAATTCAATATGTTTATTTAATTCGAGATCTGAAAATACAGCTTCTACCTTTTCCATCATATTCGATTGATGAAACTGTAAAGAGCTGACATTCAATGCTAGTTTAAATTTTTCTGGGATTAGCCCCTGTTTACTCCAACGAACTAAATCTTTATTGAATTGTTCAAACAACCAGTCTCCAATAACTAAAATTTGCCCTGTTACCTCAGCTAAAGGAATAAATTCAACAGGAGAAATATTACCTTTTTCACTATGCGTCCAACGCATTAATGCTTCTGCTCCTACTAAACACCCCGTTTGTAGACAGATTTGAGGTTGATAAACCAAGTGTAATTCATTATTAGCAATTGCATTACGTAAATCAGACTCTAAAGACAGCCGATCCAGTGCTTTTTCATTCATATCACTAGAATAAAACTGATAATTATTTTTTCCGTTTGATTTTGCACTATACATAGCAGTGTCAGCATTTTTCAACAATACCTGTATATTTTCACCATCAGTAGGTGATATAGCTATACCAATACTAAAAGTAACATAAACTTCATATCCATCAAGACTAAATGGTTTTTCTAGTGCTTTTAACAACCGCGCGGATACACTAGCTGCTACCTCTATATTTGGAATATCCGCTAAAAAAATTGTAAACTCATCTCCTCCTAATCGAGCCAGGTCAAAGCGTTGAATATCAATTGAATTCAATCTAACGACCCCATCGGGCAATGGGTTTTTTATCAACCTATGGTTATTTGGTTGATACTCTTTTTCTTCTCCTGCCGTTCGCACACAATTCGTCAATCTTTCAGCTATTTCACACAACAACAAATCGCCTAGTTCATGCCCTAAAGTATCATTAACTCGTTTAAAATCATCTAAATCAATAAAAAGTAAAGCTGATAATAAATCGTACTTTTTATTACTCGATATAACAGCATCTAATCCCGTTAAAAAGGATTCTCGATTCATCAATCCAGTTAAAGAATCGTAATAAGCTAATGTTCTGACCTGATCTTCAGTACTCCGTCGCTCAGTAATATCTTGTAAAGTACCAATATATTCGACAATATTAGTCATATCATTCTTAATAACATTTCCTAAATGAGAAATAATTCTATGATTTCCTGCCTGTGTTATTAGTGCATGTTCTAGGTCAAAACTAGAATTTTTTCCAATACAATTCGATATGGCTTGTTGAACTTTATAAAGATCCGTCTCAGGCACCCTCTTATAAAAATCACTGAGCTGAAGATTATTTTCATGCTGAGGGTTCACCTCTAAAAGGTCATAAATAGTATCTGACCATTTAAATGACTTATCGATCGCGTTATATTCCCAATTAGTTAATTTGGCAATTTTTTGTGCTTTAGCTAACCGAGCTTCACTGGATATTAAAGAAACATTAATCTCATGTGCACGCAACATATATTGAATGCGATAGACAAGTATGCTCCAATTAAGGGGTTTACTAGAAAAATCAGTTGCTCCTGCTTGAAAGGCGTTTTCAATCGATTGGTAATCTTCTTTACCTGCAATAAACAAAATAGGTTTATCTTCACCAATCCTATTTTTTCGCAAATATCGGCAAACATCGATACCTGCCATATCAGGCAACTCATAATCAAGAAGTAGGATATCAGGGGAATGCTGAACAGCATATTGAATCCCTTCTTTTCCTGTTAAAGCCGTTAAAACAGAGTACCCATATTGCTTTAGTTTTCTTTCAGCAATCATGCACAAAGTAGGGTCATCATCAATAATTAATATTTTATAACCTTTACTCATTTTCTTTTACTATCCATTAAGAAAGTGTTCGTACGCCTTACCTACTAAGCCATATTCGTTAATTATAGACGTCCATATTTTTTTTGCTTCCTGATATTCTCCATTATTTGCAACACTCTCTAATTGTTTGAATAATAAAGATAGTTTTTTCGCAGCGATATTCATGCTACTTGATTTTAATTGGTGAGCAAATTTACCAATATCATCTACTTTTTTTACTGAGAAAGCCTCTTCAATTTGCTGAAAAAGTTGTTCTGCATTGGAAAAATAGGTCTGACTAATTTGAGTAATAAATTCTTTTGAACCGGGTTCATCCATTTCTACTAACTCATGAAGTAACCCAGCATCTAATACATCATGAACAGCCACATCTTTATCGAAACCAACATTTTCATAAGGCATTGTTTTTTCAATCTTATCATCTACTTTCATCCACCGAGAAATCACATCGATCAACTGTTTTTTCTTAAAAGGTTTACTTAAAAACTCATCCATCCCAGCAGCATAGCAAGCCTCTCTATCTTCTTTAAAAGCATTTGCGGTTAAAGCGATAATAGGCGTTCTTTTATTATTTAATTTTTCTAGTTTTCTAATTTCTATCGTAGCTTCTAAGCCACCCATAACAGGCATTTGACAATCCATTAAGATTAAATCAAAATTATTTTTATTATAAAGATCCACTGCCTCTTGCCCATTAGTTGCCGACAGACTCTTTAAATTTATTCGCTTAAAAATATTTTGTACCATGAGTAGGTTAACGGGGTTATCTTCTACGATTAAAACATGACCTCCAGAAATTACATTCTCCATTCCTATATTAGAAGAATCACCCTCAATCAAACGATCAATTTTCCCAACCATTTCTAGTACATCATCACTTATTTTAAGTGATGTTAAATTCGAATAATTATCATTTAATGAATTTTTTTCTCTCTCGCCATAACAATAAGCAACAGGTATTTTTTTCTCAATAGAAAGCATCCATTCATGCCAACTCAATGCTTTTTCAAATACATCGTCGGCAAACAAGAATGCAACAAATTCCCCAACTACCTCAGGTTGTTGCTGTAACAAATGAAGCTCAGAACTTTTAATTAACTTAACTAAACAACCCGTTTTCTGTAACTGAGACATTAAAACTGAATTTTCATTATCGCTACATAATCCGATCAAACAAGGTTCAGGCTGATTTTCAACTTCCTTAAATGTCTTTAATAGCAATGGAATTGACAACATAAAACGTGAACCTTCCCCTAGCACACTGTGTAAGCTTACCTCTCCATCTAATAAAGAAGCCATTTTTTTTACTATTGCCAAACCAAGCCCAGTCCCTCCATATTTTCTTGTAGTGGAAGCATCTTCTTGAGTAAATGGGTTAAAAAGAGTTGCCTGTTTTTCTTCGGGTATGCCAATCCCTGTATCATTGACAGAAAATGTAATAAGACATGAATCGGTCTCTTTTTTCTCTAATCGCGCCTCTACCAATACAGATCCTTTATCAGTAAACTTAATGGCATTACTCAATAAGTTAGTCAACATCTGTCTAATTTTTTGTTCATCGCCATAAACATAACGAGGCAAACCATCAGCAATACGATGCTGCAGCTCTACAGATTTTCTCTTACAAGCATGACGGTGACTTGCTAATAAAATCACCAGCAATTCATACAGGTCAAACCAAACCAGGTCTATTTCCATTTTCCCTGCTTCTATTTTAGAAAAATCAAGAATATCGTTAATCTGATTTAATAATGAATTACCTGACTTACTAATAATATCAACATGCTCTTTTTGCTCTGGTGCCAACTGAGTATCTTTTAATAAATCCGAAAAACCAATAACTGCATTTAATGGTGTACGAATTTCATGACTCATAACAGATAAAAATTCAGATTTTGCAATACTCGCTTTTTGGGCTTGATCAGCTAACAGCAACGCTTGGTTTTTTGTTTTTGTTAAATCCTGCGTACGCTTTTTTACTAATATTTCTAAGTTTTCTTTTTGGTCAATCAATGCATTATGCCAAAATTGAATCTTCTCAAGCATTATGTTGAATGCCACTCCCAGACGTCCAATTTCATCTTCAGAATGAATATTTACCCTTTTTCCATATTTCCCAGACTGACCTACTTCTTCACTAATAGCTAACAATTCTAAAATCGGACTTGTTAGTTTTTCAGCCATTTTTTCCATAATGATAAAAATTATCCCTGAGGCAAGCATTAAGCCAAGAAGAGCAAGAACCAAATCTTTTATTAAACGCTGATAAATATCATACAAACTAATCGCTAAAAGAATTGATCCTTGCTCAACACCATCAAGAATTAATGGCTTACAAACATAAAGAAAGGTTAATGAAAAAGAATCATGTTGACTATCATCAAATAACTCCAATTTTTTTTCTGGTAGTTTCCAAAACCCTTCAGACTCAAACGAAGCAAAAGGCTCAGATTCTCTCGCTTTTATTACAGCGGCATAAACAATACTTTTATGTGCATGAAGTGTTTCCAGTGTTTGCTGGGCATCCTCTTGACTATCAAATATGAGCGAAGGTGTAATTGATAAAGCTGTTACCTCAGCTAAAGCATTAATTTCATTATTTAAAACAGCTCGATTAGAAAAAAATGAATTTACAATTAAAATACTTCCAGCAACCAGTAGCATGAATAATATATTCAGACTTAATAGTAAGCGAAATTTATCCTTAATAGATGCATTAGTAAATTTAAACATAGAGGGGATTATTTGATTAAACTATCGGTTTATTTACTCTTTGGATGAAGAGACTCAAAAATTTTAGCTAACTTCAAAATTCTTGAGCTCATAACCAATTTAGATTGTTTAACAATGGATAAATTTATATTTAATTGCATTCGCCCATTTAGTTTTTCAAGACCTACCATGCCTCCTGCTTGTATAAACGCCAAACCTTCACCTACTGTTAAGACGGGCTGATCTTTTAAATCAAATAACACATGAACCAAAGTTTTTCGTTCTAACCCATTTATATAAAGCAACTGGCATTGAGATAAATTTCGTAGGCGTGATCGGTTTAATATATGTAATTTTTTTCCATTAATAATTTTTTTTTCCATCCTTAAAAAGGACTCTTGCACTATATTGTCCCCAATCACACACAAATTAAAGGTTGAACTGCTCTTATCAAAAACCTCTTCAGACCAACTGGTAAATCGTGCAATATTAAGAGCCAATACAGCAAGAACTGCTTGCTTTTCTTCTGACTTTGCTTGAGCTGTAGTTATACTATTGCAAATAAGCAGTAAACAAAGAATAGCTGATAATTTTTTCATCAAAAAAGGCATGCTAAATAATAGCCTTAGAACTGCCACACTAATTTTCCATAGACACCACGATCAATATAAGCATCTTGAGTAACGATCTCCTGTCTATATTCAAAGTGTTTCTCAGCTAACAGATTCTGTCCAACCACTGATATTTCAATATCATTTATCGGCCGCCAAGCTAATCGAATATCCAAAGAAACATAGTCTTTAATAAATGCTGTTCCAAAGGTACTAATAGAAATGTTCTCATCTACATAACGAAACAACACATCAAGATCAACATGATTCCAGGGAGATAAAGTACTTCGCAATGACACTCTTTGCTGAGGACTAGAGCCTAGCTGATCTGCTCCATTGAGTCGATTATAGTCCATTTGTAATAAACTATAATTGGCATCCCAACGCCACCAATCAAGCATTTGCCACACAGTTGCTATCTCAAACCCATAAGTATGAGATTTCAATTGATTGCTTATATTAGCGGGTAGCTCTACATACGTTCCTTTAAACTCAGGAGCACCTAACTCGTAGTATCTAAGCTCATGATAATGATTATAAAAAGCAGTAAAATCAATAGACACGTTATTTATAAAAGTTGTTCGATATCCTAGTTCATAACTTATCACTTCTTCCGAATTGAACGTATTTTTATTTTGTGACACTATTGCTACTACTGGGGTAGCAGGGGGCTGAGCAGGCCTAACTACTTGCAACATGCTCATGTCATGTTCTAAACGTGAAGGGGTTCTAACTGATCTTGATACAGCTCCCCAAAAACGATGCTGTTGATGAGGAGCCCACATCAATCTGGCAGTAGGTTGCACTTCAAAACCACTATAATCATTATGCTCAAATTTAGAGCCTATTGTCAGCCAAAGAGTGTCATCTATTAAAGTGATTTCATCCTGTACAAAAGCACTAAAAAGTTGATCATTTCGACTCTCTGAATTAAGTGTAGAAGTATTAATAATACCGAAATCATCATGGTTGTAACGATACCCTAAACCCCAGACCATATCATTCCATTCTAATAACCCAATCCGATACTGAAAATCAATATCTATTACATTGCGACTCTCTTGGAAAAGAATCTCATCTCGGTCATAAAAATCATAAAAAACTTGTAAAGAATAATCTGATGTTGAAGAAAAAGTATGTTGATAACGCATCAATAAATTCCCACCAAAACTATCAATATTTTCATCTACAATATTTTGGTAAGGAGCCTCAATGATTGGAAAACTACCCCTTTGATTTATATCGCTTGAATAAGCATCACCTTGTACTGTAAGTGAGTCTTGTATAGTTAACTGCGAGTCTATTCTAAAACCACCTTGAACCTTCTCCCAATCATCCCCTGCGTCATCACCCGCCTGATTAGAATTTTCACCCCATTTAAATCCTTTTATATAAGCTCGAGCAGTTGTGTCAGAATTAAGCTTTGTTCCATACCTGAAAGCGCCAAAACCTTGCATCTCAGTTCCACCACCAGCAACTAATAAACCACCTTGAGTATCAGCTGAATTTTTTGTAATAACATTAATCACCCCATTAACGGCATTTGCTCCCCATAGGGTAGCGCCAGGGCCTCGAATAATTTCTATCCGCTCTACATCTTCCAGCATCACATCCAGGTTTTCCCAATAAACACCCGAAAATGCATGCGTATAGGTGTTGCGACCATCAATCAATACTAAAAGTTTATTCGCAAACCGACCGTTAAACCCTCTTGCACTAACAGCCCATTTATTTGCATCTATTCGGGCAACGTCAATACCGGGAGCTAAACGTAATGCCTCAGGAATAGATGTTGCTCCTATTCGTTTAATGTCATCATGACTGATAACAAAAATTGCTGCAGGAGAATCATTTAGTGATTTTGCTTTTTTTGCAACGGAAATTACCTCTACATTAAGTAAGTCTTCTACACTTAATTCAAGTAAATCATTTTGATTTGCACTAACCGATAAAACACAACTTAAGTAGAGAGGGAGTAATATTGCTAATTTTTTTTTAGTTTTAGTTTTCATCGCCAATCAATAACACATAATTTGTACTGTATTTAAGACTAGCAGACTCTTATATCTTTATGAGAAGCTCACTATAAAGCGTGAATTACATAACATTTTTAAACTTTTTTAACCTAAAATACATCACCACCACTATTCCTTGCACTAGCTACAACAAAACTCAAATTATTATAATCAGAAAACTCCTGCTCCATTCGTTCAACAAGTAAGTCAGCTAATTGATTATTTTCAACCGCACAAAACCCTGTTGGCCCCCATGAAGTCTGCCCAATAGCAACAGCACCTTGCTTTTCTAGCCACTGCATTACTTTTGCAACTTCAAGACTCGTAAAAATGCCCCCTTGTATTGCTGAAAAATGCTCTCCAACAGCCCGCTGTATTACTGTAATAGCATCACCAAATTTAGCAATATTGTGTTCTGCAACTGCAGGGAGCCCTTGCATCATTAATAAATAGCATAACCTTGCCGCTTCTTCAGCAGGAAAAACGGGCAATTCTTTAAAGGCATTTATTTCCTGATCACCATGCAACCCTTGCCCTCTTTTGTCAAAAACCAGAATAAAGCGCCAGGCATCAGGTATATCCATATGCGAAATAACAGGGGGAGTTATAGTCAATTCTCCTCGACCACCGTCTACAACTAACCCTCCTTGTTCAAACACCCCAATACCAATTCCCGAACGCATCCCTCTATCTGTTAATTGCGCAATTTCACGAACAGTCAACCCCAGTTCATAAAAAGCATTTAACGCAGAACCTATTGCTAATGACATTTGAGTCCCTGAGCCTAGACCGACATGCTCAGGGATAGCAGTTTTAATCTCTATTTTTAATTGGTCTGATACTTTCAGCTCCTGACATAAAGCCTTCGTACATTTTATGGCTCTGTTTGCTGAAGGACCTTTAACGACCAGTTCATCCGAGTATTCAACAGAAAGTTGAGTTGAAATATTATCAAGAGCAACGCCAATACTACCAAAATGACGCCCTAATGAGCCACTTAAATCAATAAACCCCATATGTAATCTTGCTGGGGCAATAACACAAATTTTTCTATCTGACACTTTCAATATAAATATGACTAAGCATTAACAAATGCAGTGAATTATACAGGATGACTACTGAATAATTTGTGCTAATTCATCAAGATCTAATAAGAACAAGTCAGCTAAACCGACAGCCATTTGCTCAATAGGAAAGACGGAAGGAATAAAAACACAGGAAGCTCCAGCATTAACGGCAGCTTGCACACCTGTCAGAGAATCCTCTAACACCAAGCATTGGTTGACAGAAGTATTGAGCACTTTTGCCGCAGCAATAATAATATCTGGCTCAGGCTTTCCATGTTTCACATGATCTCGCGTTATTAAAAATGAAAATATATCTGTAATACCTGCTAACCCTAAACATTCGAGAGCATTTTTTTGACTGCTATTGGTCGCTAAACTAAATGGAATATTTTTTTCTTTAAGTACCTTTATTAAAGTTAAAAACCCTTTTCTCACAGGTATGCCTTCTTGACTAACAGACTCCTTCCAAACGTCTCCACTGAGTTGTGTAAATTGTTTTAAATCAAAATCAATACCACAATGCTCTACTAGTTTTTTTTCCATATCATGAAAGTGTAACCCTGATAACGACGAGCAAAACTCATGACTGATTCTTACGCCCATTTTTTCTGCTGCTCTCTGCCAAGCAAGACAATAAGTAGTTTCTGTATCAAGAACTAGCCCATCCATATCAAAAATAACCGCTGAAAAAACAGGAAGTTTTACTAAACCACTTTCTTTAATAACTTTAATATATTCACCTTTAGCTTCTCGACTAGAGCCAACAACAATACGTTTATCACCTATTTCGCCTTCCTCTAGCATCCCAGCTACTTCGACCCATTCACCCACTTTTGCTTGCCCAGTATAAGTTGCCGTGTAACTTACTATTCCGCTTATTTCTTTATGTTGAATAGCATACTCAGAAGGATAGTCAAAGGCTAAAGAATCATCAATCACCTGAACTTTCAGTACGACTGGTTCCAATTTATGAAAATGTTTTGGTTGCACACACCGAACAGTTTTAGAAACATAGCTAAAGTCTATTTTTCGTTGATTAATAATAGCTTTGTTAAACTTACGTTTCTCATGCCAAACATATTCACTATAACTTAATTCACAAGATCGTCGATCAAAAGACTCTAGCCACTGTACTTGGCTTAACTCTAAGCACTCTCCTTGCTGAATGAGTTGTTGAGTTATGTTTCTAGCATGATGAAATACTTTCCTAGAATAAAACACCAGATCAATATCAGAACTTTGTTTGTGCGCGCCAATAAGAATCGAACCTGTAACGCCTAGTTCTGTTAAATTTAGCCCTTTTTTTTCAAACAAATTACATAACGTCAACAAGTCATTGATTACGTCATCTTTTGTCGTATTTGCTAACAATTTTTTTAATCTTGCTCTAGGTTGGTGATGTTTAACAATACCCACTATTGTTACAGCATGACAATGAGCTTGCTTAATGGTGGAATAATATAAATACTCAGGGTAATTATTACTCAGATATTGATTAGCATCGTCTGTATCAAGCTTTTGCCACTGAGAGTTATTATGAATATAACGTAAAAAACATAAAACTTTTCCACATTCTTCACCACTTTCTACAACGGCAAAAACCAATCCTTCTTCAGTTTCTATAAAATCTTTAGCTAAATACATTGTCAATAGATTGGCAAAATAAGTAATCAGAAATAAAAAAGTTCAAACAAGCATAAAATAGAAAATAAGGGGAGAGTCTATTTTATCAGGCAATATTATTCCACATGATTAAAACCCTATGCGGTTACGCCCTTTTTCTTTAGCTCTATAAAGTGCATCATCAGCAGCTTTTAACAACTCTCCCTCAGTGTTGAATTGACCTGTATAGGTTGAAAAACCTACACTCAATGTTACACATGATAATACTTCAGATTTTTCATGCTTAATAGCGGCATCAACCACTGCTTGCCTTAGCTTTTCAGCGACAAAAGATCCTCCAAGTAAATTTGTATCAGGAAGAATAACCGTAAACTCTTCCCCCCCATAACGACAAGCTGTGTCCGTGGGGCGACTAGGAATGTCACTAATAATATTAGCAACAGCGGCTAAGCATTCATCTCCTTGTTGATGTCCATAATGATCATTAAAATTTTTAAAAAAATCAATATCACACATCATTAAAGTCAAAGGGTTCTTATTTCTTTTTGCTAGAAGAAACTGCCTTCTAAATGTTTCATCAAAGTTACGTCTGTTTGCTAATCCAGTTAACTGATCAAATAACGCAAACCTCTCCAATTCCTTATTTGCTATAAGTAATTCTTTTTGTGCTATTTGTAATTTCTGACGCGTGATATAAATACGTTCCATCGCTTTAATCGTCAGCTGTACTCGTACTAGGTTAATCGGTTTTTGAACGTAAGCATCTCCACCTGATAAAATTCCCTTTGCGAATGAATTATCATCTATTTTAGTTGATATAAAAATAATTGGAAACCAATCAATACCTTTCATAGCCCTTATTTCAGAGGTTATTTCAAACCCATTTTTACCGGGCATTTCGATATCCATTAATATAAGGTCAACATTGCACTTTTCAACACACTTTATTGCTTGATCGCCATTCTCGGCATAAAACACCTCATGTCCAAGATCTTTAGCGCATTCAGCTACTAACGTACGAATAGATTTGCAATCATCAACAACCAACACTTTCATTTAATAACAATAATTTTTATAAGGACAAGGATAGTCTAGCTTAGATTTTTAATACCATATAACTCATTAAAATAAACTTCTGTAAACAAGAAATGATTAATTCAGTTTAATACATTGATTTATAAAGATATAATTTCCTACAGGTTAGTATAAAATCAATAGCCTATCAATTAACCTGAGTATATTGTGATATATAAATACAATCAATCTACAAATGATTATCTTTATAAAACACAGGGTCTACCATAAAAATATCATGTATTCACAAAAATCCAACTATCTTAAAGTATACACTAGCTTTCCTCGATATATGCTAAGGATTTTGAGCTCCGCCGAAGCACTATAGACAGTGGGCAGTAGACGTTGAACAGAGTTTTCGTCTTGTACCGCTTGATAAGTACCCAAGTAAAATTAATTTAACTTTTTACTTGGGTACTTATGATGAATATTAGACATTCTGGGGTGAGATGAAGATTTATCATGTAAAGAGAAAATAAATATTGAATTTCATTGCCTTATTCCATATGCTCCATAGTGTAAGTCTGAATATTTTTTTAATCAATAATAAAAGAGGACTCGATGAAGCTAGGTATTCCAAAAGAAATTCACCCCGGTGAAAAACGCGTTGCAACCACCCCAGATGTCGCTGAAAAAATTATTAAACTCGGTTTCGAAGTTAATATTGAAAGCGGAGCCGGTCTGGAGTCTAATTTTTCTGACGAAACATACAAAGAAGTCGGCTGCACCATAAGAAAAAATGCTAAAACCTTATGGAAAAATTCAGATATTATTTTAAAAGTTCGTCCACCAGAAATTCACCCTGAATTAGCAATTGACGAAACTCAGCTTTTATCTAAAGGAAAACATTTAATCAGTTTTATCTGGCCTGCTCAGAATGATGATTTAATGCAACAACTGGCGGCTAAAGAAGCCACTGTTTTGGCTATGGATAGCGTTCCTCGCATATCCAGATCTCAAAAACTAGATGCTTTAAGCTCTATGGCTAATATTGCTGGCTATCGTGCCGTTATTGAAGCCGCTCAACATTTTGGCCGTTTTTTTACTGGTCAAATTACTGCGGCAGGAAAAGTCCCCCCCGCCAAAGTATTAGTGATTGGCGCAGGCGTTGCTGGTTTAGCGGCCATTGGTGCAGCCAAAAGTATGGGCGCTATTGTTCGAGCTTTTGATACGCGCCCAGAAGTAAAAGAACAAATAGAAAGTATGGATGCAGAGTTTTTAATGTTAGATTTTAAAGAGGACGGTTCTGGAGCGGGCGGTTATGCAAAAACCATGTCTAAAGAATTTATAGAAGCAGAAATGGCTTTATTTGCCCAGCAAGCAATGGAAGTCGATATTATCATAACCACCGCTTTAATCCCTGGGAAACCAGCACCTAAACTAATCACCGAAGGTATGCTGGAAACAATGAAGCCAGGCAGTGTGGTGGTTGATCTTGCCGCTGAACAAGGGGGGAACTGCGCTCTCACTGAAAAAAACAAAGTCGTAGTAAAACATGGTGTTACACTAATAGGATATACTGATTTACCCAGTAGACTTGCAGCCCAATCCAGCCAATTGTATGCAACCAATTTAAGGCACCTCCTCACTGAATTATGCCCTAATAAAGATGGTATTATTGATGTTAATATGGATGACGAGGTCATCCGGGGTACAACAGTGATAAAAGAAGGAAAAATTACCTGGCCTCCACCACCTCCCACTTTATCAGCCTCCCCCTCTCCACAAACTGAAACACCTGCTGTGGCAACTACCGAAGTAGAAGAAAACAAATCAATCATTCCAGAACCTGTTAAACAATTATTACCTTTGTTGATTATAGGTGGTGCGTTATTTTCTTTAGGCTCTGTTGCACCTGCCTCCTTTATGTCACACTTTACTGTTTTTGTACTGGCTTGTTTTATTGGCTATCAAGTTATCTGGAATGTTTCTGCCTCATTACACACACCTTTAATGAGCGTTACCAATGCGATTAGTGGCATCATCATCATTGGAGCAGTAGTGCAAATTTCTGCTCCAGGTTTTTTTATCACCCTGCTATCAGGCCTAGCCATTTTAATTGCATCAATCAATATTGCGGGTGGTTTTTTAGTCACTCGTCGTATGCTTGAAATGTTCAGAAAATAGGAGAAAAAACATGATGTCTCAAGGTTTAGTCACAATGTCTTATGTCGCCGCTTCTATTCTTTTTATTTTAAGTTTAAGTGGGTTAAGTGATCAGGAAACAGCTCGCAAGGGTAACTATTATGGAATGGCAGGGATGGCCATTGCCATTATTGCCACTATATTGAGTGATTCTGTCAACTCATATGTCGTGTTGATCATTGCATTAATGATCGGTGGGTTTATAGGCACAAAAGCGGCTATAAAAGTTGAAATGACTCAAATGCCAGAACTGGTTGCATTAATGCACAGCTTAGTGGGGATGGCAGCTATATTAGTTGGTTATGCCAACTTTTCTGATAGTTCAAATGGATTAGAGGGAGTAGAAAAAACAATCCATGAAGTTGAAATTTATATTGGTATTTTTATTGGTGCAGTCACCTTTTCAGGCTCAGTTATTGCCTTTGGTAAACTCTGTGGAAAAATTGATGGAAAACCTGTTTTACTACCAGGGCGACACTTCCTTAACTTGGCTTTGTTGATTGCAACCATCTGGCTGGGCAATACTTTTTTATCGGGTGCAGAGGTTGGCGGAGGTACATTTTCTTTAATAATAATGACTCTCATTGCATTAGCATTTGGTGTTCATATGGTCATGGCCATTGGTGGGGCAGACATGCCAGTTGTTGTTTCTATGCTCAATAGCTATTCAGGTTGGGCTGCTGCCGCTACTGGCTTTATGCTTAGCAATGATTTACTAATCGTCACAGGTGCTTTAGTCGGAAGTAGTGGTGCTATTTTAAGCTACATTATGTGTCGCGCCATGAACCGTAATTTCCTTAGTGTCATTGCTGGAGGGTTTGGCTCATCAAGTGGTGAAGCAGCCGCTGTTGAAGGTGATATAGCGCCTATAGACATTGAAGAAACAGCGAAACTATTAAGTGAAGCAAAAAATATCATGATAATCCCTGGGTATGGCATGGCTGTTGCCCAAGCTCAACATACTGTTAACGGAATAACCAAACTACTGCGAGCCAAGGATAAAAATGTACGCTTTGCAATACATCCTGTTGCTGGGCGTATGCCGGGGCACATGAATGTTTTATTAGCAGAAGCCAAAGTACCTTATGATATTGTTTATGAAATGGACGAAATCAATGAAGACTTTCCTAATATCGATGTCTCCATTGTCATTGGTGCTAATGATATTGTAAACCCTTCTGCATTAGATGATCCTAATAGCCCAATTGCGGGCATGCCGGTTATTGAATGCTGGAAAAGCGCAACCACTATTGTTTTAAAACGCAGTATGGCAGCAGGATATGCAGGTGTGGGCAATCCATTATTTGTACATGAAAATACACGCATGCTATTTGGTGATGCCAATGATAGTATGCAGGCTGTATTAAAAGCTCTAAACACATAATATAGAAAATACTAAACTTACACGGATATATGTACCCAAGCATGATTATGCTTGGGTACATATATTTATGTTTACCAAATTAGTTTCATATCAACTCCATCCTTGTTCGACCAAATCAATATGATTGAAAACTAAGTCATATGGCATATTTTTTTTAAAAAAATGTCATTTAACTTAATTGATAAAAAAATGCCTAACCATCTCTACTAATTAAATATTTAATATTCTGACACTTAGCTATATTGGTATAAGTATTGCCTTCTAATTTAATTGGCTCAAAAAAAGAATAATAAAACCTAACCAACTCATTCAATCACAAACAATTATTAATCATTACTAATAAATTTATTACACTAAACTATTAAGGAACCTCTGATTAAGTTGATTAGAATTTAGCACAAAAAAAACGGTCGCTATTTTTCACGAAATGAGACGTAATAGACATTCTATTGCACCGATCTTCGTGGAAAAAAGCGGCAGTTTTAGCAAGCTAAAAATAATTGGACTTGATCAGAGGTTCCTTAAGAAAACTTCTACACATAACACATGTTTCTAACCCTTTAAAAATACGATCTTGTGTATAATAAAGAGATAATGTTCAAATCTTTAATCTACAAATGATTTTATTTTTTCATAAAACAACATGATTTATAGCATAGTAGCTGCCGGTATTTTTATGGTAGTGCTTGGCGTTGTTCTGGCTATCATTTTAGCTATTGCTAACAAAAAACTCTATGTCTATGAAGATCCGCGCATCCAAGAAGTTGATGATATGTTACCGCAAGCTCAATGTGGTGCTTGTGGAGTACCAGGTTGTCGTCCTTTTGCCGAGGCAATCGTCAGTGGCGCAAAAACCCCATCCTCTTGTACAGTAAATACACCGGAAGGAAATGCAGAAATTGCTGCTTTTATGGGTGTCAACATGGGCAAAACTGAAAAAGTTGTCGCGCGACTGGCTTGTGCAGGAGGGACGCATGTTGCGTATACAAGAGCAAAATACCAAGGCTTGCAGTCATGTCAGGCAGCCGCCGCTGTTTCAGGTGGTGGAAAAGGATGCAACTGGGGATGTTTAGGACTAGCCGATTGTGCTGATGTTTGTGATTTTGATGCTATTTATATGGACAAACACGGTCTGCCCATTGTCATAGAAGATAAATGCACTGCCTGTAATGATTGTATTGTCGTTTGTCCTAAAGACTTATTTTCATTACAACCCGTTAGCCATCAATTATTTGTTGCCTGTAAAAGCCTTGAAGAAGGTGACACAGCGTTAGAGGAATGTGAAGTTGCCTGTACTGGTTGTAAAAAATGTGCAGCTGATGCGCCTGAAGGTTTAATTGAAATAAAAGATAATTTGGCGATTATCGACTTTAAAAAATATGATGAAATTTTAGTCGATCGCACTCCAATTGAACGTTGTCCTACAGGCGCTATTGTTTGGATTGATAGTAAATTAGGCACAACTCGATCTAGTACAGGAAAAGCAGCTAATAAAACTATGCGTACAGAATCTTTACCTAAAGCATAGCTAGTTTTACAAGGAATTAAAAAAATAAGAATACAACCTAAATATTATATTTAGGCTTGCATATCGGCTAAGCAGAGCGAGTAGAAAACCCAGCCGACAAACAATATTGGCCACCCCACACAAATATATAGTTAAGGTAAATAATGGCTCTTTTTGGTAAGAAAAAACAAAATAAAACACCCAAGTACCCTGGTATACGCACAATAATGAACGGAACATCTGCCGTTATTATGTGCGAAAGAGAATCCAGTGATGCTGCGTGCTCTTACCTATCAACACCCTCTTCTGACATGAGCACACTTTGGAATCAGGAGAAACACAAAGGTCATATTAATATATCGAACAGAACGTTAATTTCTGTTTCCCCAGAAAGTAATCATGCGGCTGCAGCTGCGACGTCAGGGTTATCATTATCTGGATTAAGAGCCACGCATTTCAGCGATTCGACACAAAGCGTCGCATCCATGCACGAATCACTATATGTCGCTGCGGGCAAAAGACTTCCTTATGTCTTAAATATGACATGCACTGCCACAACTAAAGCCACATCAAACATTTATTGTAGTCATGATGATTATCACAGCATAGGTGATACGGGATTTATTCAATTTTTTGCACACAATAATCAATCTGCAGCTGATCTTAATCTTATTAGCAGAAAAATAACTGAGCTTAGTTTAAACCCAGTTGTACTTGCTCAAGATGGTTTTTTAACTTCTCATTTAATTGAGCCACTTAATCTTCCCGAACGTGCGCTGATTGAAGAATTTATTGGGCTGCCTGATGATATTATTAATACACCTACGCCCGCACAATCCATTTTATTTGGCAAAACTCGTCGCCGTGTTCCAGAAACCTGGACTGTTGACCAACCCACTCAATCAGGTGGAATACAAAATCCAGATAGCTATATGCAAACGGTTGCAGGACAACGTCCGTATTTTTTTGACCATGTCAGAAAAATTTCAGATCAGTGTATGGATGAATGGTTTGAATTAACGGGCCGTCGCTATCACCGTGTCAATCAATACTTATGTCAAGATGCTGATTATTTAATCATCGCTCAAGGAAGCATTATAAATACGGCAGAAATAACAGCAGATTTTTTACGTAACACCACACGTAAGCTCAATGTAGGTGTTGTCAATCTCACTGTATTTAGACCCTTTCCAGGAGATCTGCTTAGCCACATTATTAAAGGTAAAAAAGGCATTCTTATTCTAGAAAGAACAGATCAACCGATGGCAGAAGATTTACCTATTACTGCAGAAATACGTAGCTGCATCAGTAAAGCGCTAGATAATGGTAATACAAAAGGAGCTGCCTTTTCCGATTACGCCAACTACGCCAAAACTAGCGATGTTTCACCTTTATATTCAGCTTGTTTTGGGCTGGGTGGTCACGATATTAAAGTTAATGATATTGTCGCTGCTGTTGAAAATATGCTTCCAGAAGGCAATCAGCATAAATTTACCTACCTAGGGGTTAACTTTGCTAATGCTAAGAACCTATCACCACAACAAGAAATACAGCAATACGCCATTATTGAAGCTTACCCAGAGATCAATAATTTAGCATTAAAAAGCTCTGAAACACCTATTTTACTAGCAGAAAATACAACAACGATTCGTCTTCACGCCTTAGGTGGGAGCAATAATAATAAATTGGGACAAAGCCTTGCACAAATATTATTTGATCATTTTGATTTAGAAGTTAAAGCCAACCCTTTTTACGGCACAGAAAAAAAGGGACAACCAACGACCTTTTATTTGACAACCTCTAATGAGCCCTTTCGCCTTAATAATGAATACAACTCAATTAATACAATCATTGCTGTTGACTCTGCCATTTTTGCTCACTCTGATCCGTTAAATGGACTTGTAGAAAACGGAACATTGATTATTCAAAGTTCATTTAATGATGTTAAAGATGTCTGGTGTAGCTTTCCAACAAACGTACAGAAAGTACTGTCTGATAAAAACATAAAAGTCTACTTTATTGACGCAGTATCAATCGCACAAGAAGAGTTTGAAAAAACAAATGATGAGCTAACTTCATCATTAGATTTACTGCATCTTGTATTTAAATCAGCTTTTTTTAAAACAACAGAAATCACTCTACATACAGATAAAACAGAAGAACAAACCCAATCTGCTATTGGTGGTAATCCAGATTTTATTCAACGATGTTATAACGACCTACAAGAACTAATTGTGACTGAAATGGATATCGGTGACACCACGTCTACTTACTTAAAAGAATCTGCTGCCCCCTTATTGCTACAACAAAAACCTGCAAATGATTCATCTATTGCAAGTATCCATCGTTTTTGGAACCAAACAGGTAACCATTACAAAGATAAAAACAGTACTAAAGAAAACCTAGCAGAACCTTTTACAGCTCTAGGTATCGTGCCCGCCTCAACCGGCATTTTTGGTGATATGACGGCTAACCGTTTGCAACATCCTCAATGGATACCAGAGAACTGTACTGCCTGTGGAAACTGTTACACTTCCTGTCCTGACAGTGCAATTCCAGGTTTAATCAATACAGTTAGTGAGATCTTTGAAACCAATATTAAACGGATTGAAAAATCAGGCCATATTGTCAAACATCTACGACGTGCTATTCGGACAGTAGAAAAAAAATATCATGAGTTAACGGCTGGAAAATCGGTAGGAACAACACTGGACCCTATTTTTGCCAAAGCTATTGGGGATACCATTAAAGAATATCCAGAACCAGAGAGAAAAGAAGTCACCCAAGAATTTGAATGGTTTAAAGAAACCATAGGCTCATTCAAATTTGCATTAACCGAACCTTACCATGACGATATGAATAGCCGTATGCCAAGAAATGGTGGTTTATTCTCTATCACCATCAACCCAAATAGCTGCAAAGGCTGCATCGAGTGCGTGTCTGTTTGTGAAACTGAGGCATTAACAGTTGTTGATCAAACACCTAAGTCCGTTAAAAATTTGCGTGATAACTGGGCTTACTGGTTAGATTTACCCACATCTAATAAAAAATACAGTCGTATTGACAATTTACAAGCTAAAAATGGCGTTTTAAACACCTTGTTATTAGATAAGAAAAATCATAACGCCGTACAAAGTAGCGACACCACTCGCTCTGGTAGCGGGGAAAAAATTGCAATCCATCTATTTTCCAGCACAATTACTGCATTAATGCAGCCCCGTATTGAACAACATATTAAGCGCATCGACCAGCTTATTATAGAGATGGAAAAACATATCCGACTGCAATTAGTTGCTACATTGGATATTAGCGATATTGATGCTCTAGAAACAGCTATTGATGAAAATCAAAATGTAGACCTGACTCTATCTCGATTATCTGGCACACTTGATAAAGATCGTGCAACCCAACCTATTGACCCAAAATGGTTAAAGTGGGCATTACAGATTGTTGCTAAATTAAAATATTTAAAATGGAGCTATAAACAAGGAGCATCAGGAGAGGGACGTGCAAGCTTAGGCGTAACCGAAGGCAGCCATCAAGCATCAGTTTGGACTGCAACCTTCCCATACAACCCCTACCCATTTCCATGGGCTCGTCACTTATCACAAGATGCACCTTCATTAGCGATGGGGATTTTTGAAGGTCATATGGTAAAAATGGCAGAAGGATTCAAAGCTATCCGTACTGCTGAATTAGAAATTAAAAGTAAATATGATCACGCTGAACACGATACATTTTTTGCTCATTTTGATTGGCGTCAATTTACAGAAGAAGAATATCTACTTTGCCCTCCTCTAGTCACATTAAATTCAGAAGGAACAAGCTTTAATTCAGGGTTGCAAAATTTATCGACGAGCCTAACATCAGGGTTCCCCATCAAAATACTGGTGCTTGATAATCAACCCTCTCAAAATGCTGATAGTTTACGTAAAGAATTAGGGCTTATTGCGATGGCACATCGAACTGCCTTTGTTCACCAAGGTTCAATATCTAATACTACACATTTATTAGAAGGTTATATCGATGGGCTAAATTATAGAGGGCCTGCATTATGGTCTATCTATGCCTCTAGCCAACCAGAAAATGGAATAGCAAATAATTCACTCACAATGCAAAGCAGATTAGCGGTTGAATCACGTGCTTATCCACTCATAACATTTAACCCTAGACGAGGTAAATCCTGGGAAGAATGTATCAGCTTAATTGGCAACCCAGATATAGATCAAGACTGGATTACCTATTCTTTAGATTATACCGATGAATATGGTAATAAATTCTCTATGGATGTACCACTCACCTATGCTGATTGGGCATTAACTGAGTCTACTTTATCACATCATTTCAAACCTATTCCTGCTGATGCTGGCTCAGATAGTATGGTTTTATTATCCGAATTTATTGAAATGGAAGGTCGTCAACTAACTGATAACATCCCTTTTATTTGGGCAGTTCACCCTCACACCAATCATTTATTAAAAGTTGTTGTATCAACAACTTTAGTTAAGGCGACACAAGAGCAAAAAGAGTTTTGGCATACCTTAAAAGGTTTAAGTGGTGACAGTAGAATTGAAGTTGATACTCAAGCCATTGCTGACCAAGCTAAATCAGAAATGGCGCAAACGATTACCGAAGGTTTAATGAGTATGGTCGGTGGTGATGCGGGGGCTTTATCTCGAATATTAGCCGATGTTCCTACCGTTTCTGCCAAGACTATTACAACGCCTGAAACTAAACCTGCACCCATAGTAAAAGAACCAAAAGCCGAACCTAAGCCCGAAAAAAAACCAAAAATAGAGATTGAATCTAAAAAAGTATCTGAGACAGCCGCTCCAGCACATGAGCCAGTATGGATTGAAACCCCTGATTGCACAACATGTGATGAATGTGTTGATATTGCTCCGGCAATATTTCAATACAACGAAGAGAAAAAAGCCATCGTTATTGATCCCACAAAAGGAACCTTTGAAGACATTGTGCGATCTGCTGAAAAATGTACCGCTGTTATCATTCATCCAGGAACACCATGGAACCCTGATGAGCCTAACTTGGAACAACTCATCAAACGTGCTGAGAAGTTTCAATAACAATTATTTTATCTAATTTTAAAAGAGAGAGACAATGTTAACTACTTACCGTTCGTTATTAGTGAGTACTGTATTTATTTTTTCTACTAGCCTCACAGCATGCTCATTTTCTACTAGCTCAGATAGTTTCTCTGAGAGTTCCGGAAGTGCTTCTGATAGTATTTCCAAAAGCTCTAACAGCTTTTCTGGTTCTTCTAGCGCTGACTCTGATGATTCCTCTGAACCAACCAAAAAAAAATCGCGCTATCAAAATGAAGTGACTGATTATACATCAGCCTATTTAAAATCAGGTTCTATTGACACATACTCTTTTCAGAGAGGCTTATCTAAAATTGCTACCAAGCAAAGAATTATTAATTGGGAACAAAATAGAGACACTTATATTGGTATCGGGCGTGCTTTAAAAAAAGCCAGACTTAGCAACATGAGTTACGAAGCTTTTAAGAAAGACTTTGCGAAAGGTGACTATCAAAAAATGCAAGATATTCAGACAGGTTTTGATTCGGAATAACTTGACTTACTTAGCCATATTTGAATTGTTAGCACTCTATCAAGTGGGATCTAAGTCAGGTTAACTTTATTTAATTTTGCCCCACCCTTCTTGGTTAGTGAATAGAGGTTAAGTTTTACTAATCCGAGTATAAATTGGTGAATAAAATATAATTTAGATCTCTCTTTTTTTGGAGTTATTATGTACAAAAAACTCTCTTTATTCTTGAAGCTATTACTCACTTTATCTACGGTAATAAATTCACTAAATTCAGCCTATGCTTGCGACCCTGTACCGAGTGCAAAGCCAGCTAGCATTGCAGAAAAAGCACACAGTTCCAGCTATGTGTTTGATGGCGTTATCACTGAAATTACTAAGACGCATATTAAGGTTAGGGTCAATCAGTATTTTAAGGGTAAAGGAGGAAATGAAGTAATCATTTCTGAACACCAACAAACGAGTTGTGATGACCAATTTACTCTTAATCAGCGAGCATTATTTTTTACAACCGGTGATATAGACAAGCAACTTGATGCAGTTTACGACGGTGCTTTTGGGTCAGTACGTAAAATGCACCCTGAGACTTTTGGCGAAATAACAGCAACAACTGAGTGTATGGCAAATTATGAGGAAAATGTGTTAAATATCCCTTGTGTTATCCATAGAGAAACGAACAAAGTCTATCAAGCTACCTTAGCATCTAGGAGTACTAAGGGTAACCTTACGTTTTCAGTAAATTCTATTCAAGAAAAAACTGATCAACCAGAGGTTAAGTGCATGGCAACCTATAAAGCGGGACAATTAAATATTCCTTGTGTTGCCCATAAAGAGACTACAAAAGTCTATCAAGTAATGTTAGAACCAAAGAGTTCTACAGATAACTTACAATTTTCACTTAATCAGGTAGAACAAGTCACGAATATAAAAATAAATACTGATATTGTGACAGAAAATTTTGATGCAGGGAAAGTAGGAACTGTACCGAATGGTTGGCAAGCAGGTATGACAGGAACAGGTGTTTTTGATTGGAAACTGGAAAAAGATAGTACAGCACCCAGTGGTTCGCTAGTTTTAAACCAATCGGGTGATGGAAACTTTCCTTGGTGTGTTAAAAAAGGCAGCAATTTAACCAACGGTTTTGTGGCTGTAAAAATTAAACCTGTTTCTGGTAATGTAGATCGTACGGTTTTGTGGCTGTAAAAATTAAACCTGTTTCTGGTAATGTAGATCGTGCTGCTGGGTTGGTTTGGCGATGGAAAGATGAAAACAATTACTATGTTGCTCGTGCAAATGCACTAGAAGATAATGTCTCTGTCTATTATATGAAGGATGGAAAGCGTTTCACTCTTAAATATCAAAAAGTACCTCGTGTAGCATCAAATGTATGGCAGACACTTCGAGTTGATTTTGAAGACAACCATTTTATTGTCAGTTTTGAAGGAAAACCAGTCATTGATATGACAGATGATACTATCAAAGGTGTGGGCGCAGTAGGTGTTTGGACAAAAGAAGATAGCAAGTCTTCTTTTGATGATTTTCCATATGCAAACAAATAGAGGACTGAATTGTCTAGTAATAAATAGAGACAAGAACTTAAGGAGCCTCTGATCAAGCCCAATTATTTTTAGCTTGCTAAAACTGCCGATATTTCCCATGAAGATCGGTGCAATAGAGTGACTATTACGTCTCACTTCGTGAAAAATAGCGACAGTTTCTTCTGCGCTAAATTCTAATCAACTTAATCAGAGGTTCCTTAAGGAACCTCTGATTAATTGATGAATGAAGATACCCTTATGCAAAATTTTCTAAAATGTAAATGAATATAGACATTATAAAAGCTGATTATCTAAACCCGAAGCATGCTGAAGAAATAGCTTTTTTAATGAATGCCTATGCATCTGACCCTATGGGCGGAGGTAAGCCTCTCCCTGATAGCGTAATCAATAATCTTGCTAATGAGCTATCTAAACGCCCTTATGCATTTAGTGTTATTAGTTATATTGATGGAGTCGCTGCTGGTTTAATCACCTGCTTTGAACTCTTTTCTACCTTTTATTGTAAGCCACTCGTCAACATTCATGATGTGATTGTTTTAAAAGAATATAGATCAAATGGACTTAGTCATAAAATGCTAGAAAAAGTTGAAAAAATTGCTATCTCTAGAGACTGTTGCAAACTGACCTTAGAAGTATTAGAAGGGAATAAAATCGCAAAATTATCTTATCATAAATTTGGTTTCTCTGATTACGAGCTAGACCCTAAAATGGGTAACGCATTATTTTGGCAAAAAGTATTAAAAAAATAGAGTCACTATCTGCACACAGACGACCATGTATAGCATCACTCAATATACTCTAGAAAAACTTATCTCATTCCTAGTAATAATATCAAGGGTTATTATAGGGCTGGTTATATCAACACTTATTAATTCGACTGCTTTTGCGGCTAAATCTGCCCATTATATTTATATCGATGCAAGCGAAGGTAATGCAAGTGGTGGACATGTCGCTATTCGGTTTGATAATGATGTTTACCATTATGAATATGTCGACCCAGGGCTTATCAAACTAGATAAGCAAACTGTCAATGACTTTGAATTTACTTACCGATTTTTAGAAAATAGAAGCTTACATCTCAGCCAGTTAGCTATTTCAGAACAAACCTATACTCAATTACGAGACCACTTTGATTTTCGGTTTCAAGTTCAAAAACAACATTATGCACTATTAACTGAACTGAATAGAGAACAAGAACTATTACAGTTTTTATCAAACCAACCTATGAGTAAAGCTGAGTTATTGCAAATCCCGGCAGCAGGATTGTTTTATAGTCAACAGGACTTTAGCAATAATTTAATCACTACACCTCCATCAATCAAAGATAAAGCCCCATCTATTTTATCTAACGTACAGCAGAAGATTCAAACTCTCTACGGTAAACAATATATAGAACAGCGCTTGCAACAGTTGGTTAAGAGCATAAAACAAATGCAGCCAACACCGTGGACAGAGCAGTCAATTCACCTAAAAGAAAAACAGTTTCCAGAGATGACTTACACCTTTGCAAATCGATATGTAGATGCTATGACTGCATGGATGGCTCTAACCGTAATCCAGCAGCAACGACCTTTACGACCTGATGTTTATCGCACATCTAACAACAATGAATTTGTTTTATCAGCTGAGCTACAAACTGCAATGCAAGAGTTTAGTGGAATATTACAAGATAACATTCTAAGTTTATTACAATCATCTCGCCCAGACTGGGGGTCTGCTTTATTGGTTAATTTAGGACGATTACTTGTACTGGAACAATCCATAAAACAACATCAATTAGTGGTGCTTGATAATACTGATACCACGAGTGCCACAGAAGATTTTAATCAAGATGAAATACGCTCATTATATGAAGAATCGAGAAAATTTTTACAGCAAGTAAAAAATAAATTTAAGAAACAAGGTCGCCAACAAGAAGTGTTGTATAGTCATTTAGAATGGCAAGCTAATCGTTTTTTGGCGTTAAGCAAAACAGAACAGGAACATGATGAAGTTACATTATATAGAGCAAAACGAATTCCAGGCAAATCACTGCCCTTACCAAAAAAAATAATACCTCAATTGACAGATAGGCAATTAAAAAGAGATTTACAAAAACTGAAAAAAGTAACAATCCGCTACCAACATGAATTAGATAGCCTGTACCGGTATAATTTGTTACATAGAAACTGCGTAACCGAATTATTTATGACGATAGATCAGGCCATTTCGACTAAATCAACTCATATAAAAAATGAAACACAAACTAACAAAAATGTTAAGCAGCAATCAACTCAGCTATTGGGTGGTTATGTTTCTATGGAACCCACTAACTTCATTCCATTTTTATCTCATCATGAAGTCAATAACCAATATCAAATTAGTGAGCAGCGTACCCTGCCCTCTTACCGATTACAAAAACTACAGAATTTCTATTCCCAAGACAATAAACTGACCACTTTTTTACGAGAAAGTAATACATTAAGCTCATCACTTTATAAAGCCAATTCGACAGATTCTTTTTTTGTATTTTTTACTGATGAACAGCTTCTTTTAAGACCTTTTTTCGGCATTGTAAATACCCTAGCCGGTTTGAGTCAAAGTGTATATGGACTGTTCAGTTTACCCTTTGACTCAGGTCATCATTTACAATCTGGAATCAGTGGACTCATCATGAGTTTACCTGAGTTAGTCTTTATCAATATACGAAAAGGTAGCTTTAATCACTTGCCATATAGCACAATACTAACTGCAGATGAAACAATCACCCAAAAAATGAGAGAATCTAGTCTTTAATTTTTAGTTAGAATCTGCTCAGAAATTCCAGCCTATTGATATTATTAAAGTATAGGGTGTTTTTTGGTATAATAATGCACGAAAACCAAGCAAATTCCTTCAAAACCCGTGCACGTATGATCTTACCTTTCAGCTCCAAACAACTCACTATTGTAGAATTTGACTGGCCTTTTGATACCGACTTGGATAAAAACAAGCACTAGGCAAAAATGTGTCAATTCATTCCATGGGATGAATTAGCAGAAGGCTATTATCAAGGACTATCTGCAGACTCCGGTTGTCCAAGCAAGAGAATCGAGTGAGAAAATCGTTGATAAACTGTATTTACAAACGAATCTAAACAAGAGGCTACGCACCACCTACCGAGAGAAAGCGCGAGCCTCTTTTCTAGTGATCGTCAAGCAAAAACGCCTCAATAGAAAAAATTACGCAAAGGAATCAAACAGAAATTGCAGCCATATTGAATAACTGTTAACCCATTGGCCAGAAGGGCAATCCAGAAAAGGTATTAGCAGATCCATCAACCCGAAAAATGAATTAAAAAAGGGGAAAAACAGTTTTTCCAACCGTTTAAAATTCTCTCTGTATTCTTGTTTTTTAAAAGCAATATTAATTCAATTGGTTATAAGGTATCACTCTTCATAGATTTGGCGGAAACAAGTAAGTAATCAGGTAAATTATTAAAAAAAGTTCTCACAGTCCCCCGTCGGAATTTATCTGGGACACACTGTATTCTGTCATTCAGAGCATAAGGGAGATATTAAATCCAAAGGATCAAGGGTCAAATTCAATTGAATGAATAGAGGTGCCATTAGACTTATTTTTTTAGCCCTATGGCCATATCAAAACCTATAACTTTACCTAAATTGGCAGAATTAAGTTCTGCATGGCGAAAATCAGCCTTTGTTACATCAGCATTCTTCAAATTAGCTCCAGACAGGTCAGCCCATTGTAAATTTGCCTGATTTAATTTGGCTCCCTGTAATTGAGAATAAGAGAGTTTGGCATGAATTAAATTCGCTCTTGTCAGGTTTGCGTCCTTCAGTATTGCATTTGTAATCTCCACACGCGCCGGTGCCATACCTTGATTGGTCATATCCGCCCCCATATTTGCACCAGTCAAATCTGAACCGGTCAAATTGACTGAATTCAATACTCCGATAATACGGCTCCCAGAAAGATTCGCGCCTGTCATATCCGTGTTTTCCATAAATACGGCATAAAGACTTGCTTTGGAAATATCCGCATTTCGTAAAGTAGCATGACGAATTTGTGCTCGGTTCAGATTGGCATCATGCAGAATAGTTGAATCAAGGTTACATCGGTTTAAATTTGCAGAGAATAAATCAGCTCTCTTGAAATCAATTCCTGATAAGTCCAGGCCTGATAAGTCTCTATTTTTTAAAGAGGGTGGATTCTGGTTTGCTTTGTCTATCAGAGCAATTACCTGTTCCCGAGTTAATTCAGCAGCCTGGCAGAATGCCCCAAAAACTACTGAAAATGAAAAACACCAGATAACTAATTTCATTGTATTCAAGTCTTATTTAAACAGTGAAGTATCAGTAGCAAACTTAGCATGGTCTAGCGTCAATAATCAATTTTTTATCAAAAAAACATCCTATTACCGTCAGTTATTCACATATCTTCTACTTCATAAGTTTTCAGCTAAGGTAACTGGAAAAAATAAAATACCAAATCTCAAACCTCAAATTTCACCACAGAGGACACCGAGAACACAGAGATTACAAATCTATATTTCTCTACTCGGTGTCCTCTGTGGTGAAATTTAAATATACTTAATAATGGTACATTATTTACTGCGAGTTACCTAAGATGCCGAGCTCAATGTTAGATCAATTAAAAAAATCAGTTGAGAGTGGAATTATAGTGCAAGATATTGAAGCAAAAGGGTCAAGCCTTGAATATAAGAAAGGGGTCATGGTTTCTCTTCCGTTAGGGAGGATGAAACCTATAAATTATATATGTCTATACAATATACCTAATATTTCACTTTAAAATGGTGGGTTATTTATTGCGAGTTGCCTTACTCAACCATCAAAAGGTTAGAATTTTTTACCCCTCTTTTGTATTTTGTGGCTCTCTTTTAGCCCGATTGACCCTAAGAGCATTGACATCAGTATCATCATCCATTCCGATAAAGTTGGTACTTTTGTCGCAGCGGCACTCACAGTGATGGTGACTATCGCTGTTGAGCAAACTACTGGGTTGGTTCCTGTGTTACACACTTCATACTCAACCGTAACTTCACCCACTTCAGTTTGTGCCGGTGTATACGTCATTTCTCCTGTTAAGGGGTTAAATGTGGTTTGCCCTTGAGCCGTTCCATTTCCCGTGTTGGTTAATATAGTGTCTGCACTCGGTATAAAGTCATCGTTATTCAACAAGCTGATGGTTGTTGTGCTGCCGAGATAAGCAGCGGCACTATCATTGGTTGCAACGGGCGTTGTTGTTGATCCATCTTGTGCATCAGGGGTTCCATCGCCATCGGAATCAAGGTCTTGGAAATCAGGGGCTCCATCACCATCATTATCCAGGGTAATGGTTGCCTGACCGCCTGTCGCTGGATCAAGTACGGTCGCTATGCCATTTGTATTCACTCCCTCTAAGATACCGTTTGCATCACTATCTGGTGCGGTATCAATCATGCCATCACTGTTGGTATCGTTTGCTGTTGCATCTACTCCTGCTTCAATTAAGTCATTGATTCCATCACCATCTGAATCTAACGCTTGGAAGTCTGGGCTATCTACACTATCTGTATTAGTGATAGGTAGGTTTGTCGCTGCTATGCCTGCTGTTATTTCTGTCGGCGCATCTGTTGTGGTTGGGTTTGCATCCGCTACATCAGCTAGGCCATCGTTATCAGTATCTATAAGGCCATCGACTTGACCGTTATGGTCTATATCATTTCCTCCTGCTTCTTCAATGTCAAGGATGCCGTCGTTGTCTGCATCCAGATCTTTTGAATCCGGTACGCCGTCTCCGTCTGTATCTCGTCCAGTGATGCCGTTTTCTTCAACCACATCGGGGATACCGTCGTTGTCATCATCAATGTCATAAACATCGGGAATGCCATCGTTGTCGGTATCGATCTCTGCGCCATCTGCAAAAGTATTCGGTGTTGCATCCACAACATCGGGGATTCCATCACCGTCGGTATCGGTTGCCGCATCAGGGTTTCCCGCTGCACCATCAATAACTCCATTGCCATCTGGGTCTAGTATTCCTGCTAGGTTGGGATTATTCGGTTCTAGGACATCTGGGGTATTGTTACCTCCATCAACGGTATCGGTTGTGCCATCTGCAAAGCTGGCGTTGGGTGTATCATCCAATCCATCTTCATTCACATCAATTCCACCGGCTTCTGTAACATCATTAAGACCATCGTTATCTGAATCAAGGTCGCGGTAGTTAGGCACGCTGTCTGCATCGGTATCCGGTACTGATGCGGCTGTGCCGCCGTTATCTGGATCGATGCTATCGGCTATTCCATCACCATCGGTATCGGTTAGAACATCCAGTACACCATTGTTATCAGTATCTAGGGTGGGATCACTGCCGCCTTCAACAAGGTCTGATAAGCCATCGTTGTCAGAATCAATATCTTGGAAATCAGGTAGACCATCACCATCGGTATCGATAGGCGTTACACTGCCTGCTGAAACAGGGTTATTATCATCTGCATCAGCGGTATCCATTACACCATCATTGTCTGCATCAGTAATGCTGTCAAGGACACCATCATTATCTGCATCAACGGTCAGTGGGTCTGCGTTGCTTTCGGCAAGATCAAGAATTCCGTCGCCATCACTGTCAAGGTCAAGGCTATCTGGGATGCCATCTCCATCTGTGTCACCACCGTTGGTTGCAGTTGCAGCTTCTACGGTATCGAGAATGCCATCATTATCATCGTCTAAGTCGTCGACGTCTGGAATACCATCACCATCAGTATCTGCCTGGACTTCAATGCCTATTGTGCCTTGGTTATCAGAAACTAAACCATCATCATCTTCAATCGTGTACTTGATATCAGCAGTACCTGTAAATGCTGGTAATGGATCAAAAGTAACATTACCATTTACATCAACAATGTAAGTACCAACATTAGGTATAACGAGTGGCGTTCCAGTGCTTCCTGTATTAGCCGCATCATTCGGATCAATCAGGATTATTGTTGTGACATCCGGTGTTCCATCTGAATCTGTATCATTTCCACCTACGGTCGGTACTGTTATATTTAAATCTTGCGTGGTTATAGAACCCGTATCATCTACGGAAACAGGGGCATCATTAACATCTGTTACGGTAATATTTTCATTGGCTGTTGCGGTCGATCCATCATCATCTGTAATCACATAAAGAATGCTGACAGAACCATTGTAGTCGGGATCAGGTGTAAAGGTAATCACACCAGCAGCATCGATATTGACCGTTCCGTTGCTTACCAGGATACTGGCTGTTGTACCTAAAGCAGGGATTGCGCTGCCATTGATTGAGGTTAACGTGAAAGTACCATCAACATCACTATCACCGGTTAATGGCGTTAGTGTTACAGGAGCATCTTCTGCTGTTGTGTAGGCATCATCTACGGCAACAGGGGCATCATTAACATCTGTTACGGTAATGTTTTCATTGGCTGTTGCTGTTAAACCATCATCATCTGTAATTACATAGAGGAAGCTAACAGGCCCGTTGTAGTTTGCATCGGACGTGAAAGTAATTACGCCTGCTGCATCAATATTTACCGTTCCATCGTTTACAGAAATACTGGCAGTTGTGCCTAAGGCTGGGATTGGTGTTCCATTGATCGATGTGAGTGTGAATGTGCCATCGGGATCACTATCACCTGTTGATGGTGTTAGTGTTACTGTACCATCTTCTGCCACGGAATAAGAGTCATCAACCGCTAAGGGGGGAGCCTCTCTATAGCCTACCTCAGTTGTATCTCCTATTTCATTATCTAAATCGGAATTTGGGGTATTTATGTCACCATCAGGATCTGCATAAGAGGCATTCATGCCATCTCCAATACCATCGCCATCACCATCGGCACCCGGTGTTATGCCACTTTCTGCGGTATCATTTCCCGCTGAATCATTATCGCTATCTGTATCAATATAATCAGGGGTATCTACTCCATCTGTATTAACAGGGATAAAGAGGCCATTATCGTTAACGCCATTATTTGTTGCGTTGTTGACGAAGGTAGCTGAAACATAGGTGTTTGTTAGCTGTGCTTCAACCGCATCAGGGATACCGTCATTATCAGCGTCTAAATCCACATAGTCTGGGAGACTGTCACTATCTGAGTTGATCGGGGTGACTGTTCCTGCTGATGCTGCATCGGTGTCGTCGGCATCAGCTACATCCATTACGCCGTCGCTATCGGCATCCGTTGTGCTGTCTAGCTGGCCATCGTTATCAGTATCAACAGTAGTGAAATCTTGGCCGCTTTCGATAAGGTCTGAGATGCCGTCGCTGTCTGAATCTAGATCTAAGTGATCTGGTATTGAATCACCATCGGTATCTTTAAAAGTACAAGCGTTAGCAACATAAATACCTGGTCCTCCACCTGCATTTCTAGTCACAAAGTCAGCCTCAAAATAAGACACCCCTTCTAAAATATGTAAACGGGAATAATTGACGTAGTCGCCTCCTGACACTTGATTACCATCAATTGCTCTAGCACTCTGGCCTGCCTGTGCTTGTACAATTTGATTAGTAGTTTGGAAAATTACATAAGGAAGAATATCTATCAAAACACCTGACTCATCATAAAATCGTAAGTCAACTACCTCGCCTACGTCCATGTCTGTTACTTGAAAGTCAAGGTTGTATACTGTTTTAGAAAAATCAACTCGAACACTAGAACCAGGCCCTCCAGGAAAACCAATACCATGATTTATAGAGCCCGCTAGCTGCGTAACAGTTGCATCAAAGTCACCCCAAGAAAAAGCCGTTCCCACTCCAGAAGCTATAGGTGTCATATTTTCAGCTGGCGCAGTTGTACCAAAATCAAGCGATTTTATATTAGAGTTCACACATTGATATTCAACAGCATCCAAAATACCATCATTATCATCATCAAGGTCAACATTATCAGGGATTTCATCATTATCTGTATCGAGTAAATCCACCGAACGATAATCACTTTGAGTCAAATCATTATCTGTATTATTCTTTAAATAGTTAATAGGGTCATTAACATCTCCATTAACATCAGAATAGTCATCTGTACTTTCTACCGTATTGGCTAAACCATTCGCCCCAACTGGATCTGTTGTCCTTCCATTTCCATCATTAGCTATAGTTTGTCCTGACTCAATAATATCAAAAATAGTATCATCATCTGAATCTAAATCTAA
>JAGLDH010000088.1 GCA_023145835.1 Methylococcales bacterium | reverse complement strand
TAAATTAATTTTACGGGAGTACTTAAAATACTGAAAACTGATATGGACGTATAGCAAGCTATGCAACTATTATAAAAAAGTAGTTATCAACAAAAATTTGCCAACACTGAAAATCAGGGAAATGGAGGGATAGTGAAGTGATGATTTTTAGTCAGGAGAGTTCAACTTTATTTGGTATTGCAAAGCGAATAAAAACTATCTGAAAAGGATGTTTTACGCATATTTATCTAACGGATATCATAATTACATTAAGTATTTAAAATATAAACATATTCCTGATTAGAAAGAATCTTCAGCCAAAATATATTCCACTAATAAATAAGACCTAATAGTTCCCGACCATAACCTACAAAAGGCTTTCTAGGTTATGAATCCCCTCGAAATTCCATTTTTCTCGTTGGATAGGTATTCCATTGTTTCATCACTGAGATTGATTTATAGAGGGTTCTCAGTGTTTGGCTGAAGATTCTTTCTAATCAGGAACATATTTATTGATTATTGTCTATGACTCAAGTCATAGGTTCTGGCTATAAACAAAGAGATTATATATCTGAAGAGTCATAAATGTGTTGATGTGAATACGGGTAGAAAACTTGTTACCCATAGTTTATAGCACATGTTATTGACTCATAATATTATAAAAACTTAAAAATAGATGATAATGAATTGTGAATTAAATTAACAGTTTTTCTTGGTTCTTAATGCTTCACCTATTACCTTCTGAGTAGATAAGTAAAGAAGGTATAAGGTTTTAAAAAAAGAGGATTAAAAGATGAAAATTAAATACATAATATTGCAAATTATTATATTTTTTTCTTTACTACATCAAGTAGAGGCAAAAAATTTGTATAACGATGGTACTTATGTTTTTACAGAAAAAAATGCTAAGGAGTTTCTTGCATTTGGTCAATTTTTAGCTGGCGCTGAATTTACTAATCAAGAAAAAAGAGATGTGAAAGCGTATGCACTAGCTGATTTTAAAACGTCACCTAAAGGAGGTGTTTCTTTTTATAAAAGTTTATCTATTTCTATACAAGAAATCTTGTCACCAAATGCCGATCCATTTGCCAGAGTTCAGTTGTTTTTATACATGCATACGAAAGTTAAATTTGCTAAGAGTTTAAAAAATCACCCTGGAAATTTTTATAAAGTAATTGATCGATATAACCCTCCAATTAATGAAGCTTTAGCTTTGCAGCAATATTATAATAATCTGATGTATTATACTCTACAAACTAATCAGTATTATTTCAATCAGATGATGAATACTTATAAACAAAACACTCAACATATTATAGATACGAATAGAGATTTTAATACTCGTCAATCAATTTCAATAGCTGGCAATACAATTGTCGCTGAGTATGATAATTATTTTGTAGTACAAAATCCGAAGGGAAACGAGTATAAAGTTAGTAAATAGTCATAAAGCTTCTTTTGTTACATCTCTGGAAAGACGTAACAAAAGAATAGTGATTGACTTAATCAGTATTCTTTTTCTATTGAAAATATCATCAGTTGCCTACCGTTTAAGATTACCTTATCTATCTTATAATCTTTGAGTACATTCATTCATCAACATAATTCTTTAGATATTCTTATTTACTCAGCCCTAGAAAATAACTTAGCTTATTGATATAAAAGATAATAGCTTTCAGGCGAATTGGGCTTAAAAAAGAGGTAAAATTAGAATTTGGGTGAGGTGTTGAGTATATCATTTTATTGTTAAATGACATAAGACTACAATGCTCTGTAACAGTTATTAGTTAAACAATAACTACTTTTTATAGGGGAGTAGGTAAAGTGCTTACTGATTTCATATTATCACCATAACTCCTGCTTTACTCGTTTTATACCCTCACGCATTGATGCCTAACGCTCGAATCATGAGCTTTAAGATATTAGGTAAATATTATCTGCCACCAGAGACATTTAATATAGCGCCAGTTACATAGCTTGCAATATCACTTAATAACCATAGAATTGAATTTGCAACCTCATCAGGTGTTCCAGCTCTTTTCATTGGTATGAAGTTTTTTAATTTTTCTGGTCTATTTGCATCTCCAGCATGTGCATGCATCTCGGTTGTAATAAGTCCTGGACGAACAGCATTGACACGAATACCGAATTCAGCTACTTCCTTTGCCAGACCAATAGTAAATGTATCAATGGCTCCTTTAGAAGAAGCATAATCAATAAATTCATGAGGCGACCCTAGTATTGATGCCACTGATGATAAATTAACAATAGAACCTCCGTTACCATTGTTTTTAGTACTCATTCTTTTTACTGCTTCTCTCGCACATAAAAAGCTCCCAAAGACATTGATGGAAAAAATCTCTTGTAATCTTTGAGTATCAATATTTTCAATACTTGAAATTGGGGCAATAATGCCCGCATTATTTACTAGAGAGGTTATCTTTCCAAGTCGATTATCAATTTCATTAAAAAGACTAATAACATCTTCTTCATTACTTATATCTGCTCTTATACAAATAGCTTTGGATGGATTTAAGTCAAGACTTCTTAGAAGCTTCTCAGCTGACTCTTTGTTATTTCTGTAATTGATACAAATTGAATAATTTTCTAGAGCTGCTAATTTAGCAACAGCAGCTCCAATTCCAGAACTTGCTCCTGTTATTAATAAAACTTTATTCATTTTGTATTATCTCAAGCATACTTTTTACAACCAAACTTGAGGACGCTGGATTTTGACCTGTTATCAAATTGCCATCTGTAATAACATGTGGATTCCAATCTTTAGTCTTAGAGTAGTTCCCCCCTTTATCTTTTAATTCGTCTTCTAGTAAAAAAGGGACAACGTCTAATAGTTGGAGAGTGGCTTCTTCAGTGTTGCTAAATCCAGTGACAGATTTTCCTTTAATTAATGAAGTCCCGTCTGAGGATTTTGTGTGGCGCAATACAGCGGGAGCATGACAAACTGCACCAATTGGTTTTCCAGTAGAATGCATTCTTTCTATCAAAGCTATCGAATGGGGATCCTCTACTAAATCCCAAAGTGGGCCATGCCCACCGGGGTAAAATACTGCGTCATAATCTTCTGGTGAAATATCTGATAACTTTAACGTATTTGCCAAAGCAACTTGGGCATTATTATCTTTTTTAAAGCGCTTAGTTGCTTCTGTTTGAAAGTCGGGTTCATTACTCTTTGGGTCAAGAGGCGGTTCACCGCCATTAGGCGAAGCAAGAATGATATCAGCTTCTGCATCTTTGAAAGCATAATAGGGTGAAGCAAATTCGTCTAGCCAAAATCCAGTTTTTTGACCTGTATCTCCAAGTTTATCATGTGAAGTAAGTACAAAAAGTATTTTCATATTATTTCCATTTTGGTTTAATTTATCATTAGTTTAACGTTGGGTATTCATAACAAACAGGGGGGAATGCTTTGTTAAACTCTAATTAATGCATAAGCTAGTGTTCTTTATTATTTTAACTATTTCAGAGGGTTCAGAGCGTATTGTATAATCTGGGTCAATAAAGTGATAAATTATTTTACCTTGCTGATTGATAACATAGGTTGCTGGAATGGGTAATTCAAAAGTATTATCTCCATTATGATCAGGTATATTAATACCAAAGTTATCATAAATAGGTCGTAATACTTCTGGTAATTTAAAAACTAAACCAAATTGTTTAGCTACTTTGTTTCCTTGATCATAAAGTATATCAAAAGTGAGATGATTCATTTCATGGGTTGAGATAGATTGGTCTGGAACTTCTGGCGATATAGCAACCAACTTTGTGCCTGTTTTTTCAATTTCTGGTAATAGTTGTTGCAATGCACGTAATTCTAAATTGCAGTAAGGACACCATCCCCCTCTATAAAAACTTAAAATAATAACGCCATTATCTAAATACTCTTTGAGTGATTTATCTTCATTTTTATGATTGATTAAATTAAATTCAGGGGCAATGGCATTTGTTTTAGTTGCGATGTTTTCGATATCAAGTTTTTTGAGATCCAAAGTAGCTTGGCTCATTGTTGACAAAGTATCTTTAGGGAGTTGCTTTGCAATGTTTTCATAATTGATAGCAAGTTGTTCCTTTAATAATTTCATATGGTGTTATTATTTAATTGAATGGATATTCAAGTATATTAAATATTGAGTGATCATTCAACAAATAAATTGAATGTTTATTCAAGAATAAGTACAAGCTTTAATTATTAGGACGAAAGATGGCAAGAACAATTGAATTTGACCGAGTAGAAGTGTTGCAAAAAGCGATGGAGGTATTTTGGAATGAAGGTTATAGTAAAACGAGTATTTCGAGCCTTGTTATTGCAACTAACCTCAAGCCTGGTAGTATCTATGCTGCATTTAATTCAAAAGAAGGACTTTTCTTAGCTGCTCTTAATTATTATGGAGAACGTTCTGTTGATACATTAAACACATTGATCAACGAGGCTGAATCACCTTTACAAGGTATCAAAGCATTTATTTTAAAACAAATTAATGGAATCAGAGACAAAACCAACCAGAAAGGCTGTTTCTTGATTAACACTGTATTGGAAGCTACCTCTGATGAAATTGCCATTAAGGATGAAATTAAAAAAAATTTATCGGTTATAGAATCAATTCTATTATCTGCTCTACTTTTATCGCAAAAAGAAGGCGAGTTGCCAGAAAATCAGAACCCAAGAGATTTGGTTAAGTTCCTTATGATTAATTTATGGGGGCTTCAAGTGTTGGCTAAAACAAATCCTGATGAAGAAACAATAGATGCTGTTGAGAAACAGCTGTTTTTAAATTTAGGAATTTAGTGTCAAAATTTATTTACACTGATTGATATTCATTTACTCTGGCATCAACTACTCTTTTAGTAATTTATTATGTATTTGTATTACTGTCTTTTTAAATAAACTAGATTACTCATAAGTTACCACCAATTTAAAAAATTTGCTTGGCATGGCTGCTGCTCTTATGGCAACGAGGGTAAATCGAGGTGTCATGTTTTTTTTGTAAGGACAGTCTGTTATGAAATGTCTGTCACAATCTGATGCTCTTGTCCATTACAATGCTGATGTGAAAAAATCTGCATCACTCACAGCTGAAAAACAAGACAATCCATCTGAAATAACCCTGCTGCTAGCCCAAAACTACACTGTATTTTTGGATATGATTTAAATTCAAAGTTATATGGTTTTTAGATTGTCGTTTCCCTATAAAGTTGCGGAAGTCCCAGTGTAATCAAGTTTATCTAATAGTTAGAGTGAATAGAATACGCTTTTAAAGCTCTTAGCATATTTATTAATAACTGCCTATGACTCAAGTCATAGGTGTTGGCTGTGAATAGAGAGACTATATAACTGAAGGGTAATAAATGTGTTGTTGTGAATACGGTTAAGAGAACTTATTATTCTATAGTTTATCGCTCAAACTGTTGCCTAATAACATGATAGAAACCCTAACTGGATAATAAAAACTTTAAAGCCTTGTGAATCAAATTAATAATTTTTTCTGGTTCTTATGCTTCATTATTGCCCCCAGAACTAGATGAGTAAAGAGGGTATAAGGATTTTATAAAGAGAGGATAAAAAGATGAAATTTAAATACATAATATTCCAAATGGTTTTATTTTTTTCTTTACTACACCAAGTAGAGGCAAAAAACTTATATAACGATGGTACCTATGTTTTTACAGAAAGAAATGCTAAAGAGCTTGTTGTTCTTGCTCAATATATAGCAGGTTCTGAATTTACAGCCCAAGAAAAAATAGATATGGAAGCATTCGCTCTTGCAGAGTTCAAAACATTACCTAGTGGAGCTGTTGGTTTTTATAATAGCTTATCAGCAACTATTCCAAAAATTGTATCACCCAATACAGATTCTTTTTTTAGGGTAGAAATATACTTATATATGGCTACAAAAATTAAATTTGCTAAGAGTTTAGATAATCATCCAGGACAGTTTTTCAGAATAATAGACCGATATAATCCACCTTTCAATGAAGCTTGGGCTTTACAAGAATATAGATTTAATTTGGCTTATTATACTTATCAGAATAGACAGTTTTATTTTAATCAGATGATGAATACATATCAACAAAGTTCTCAATTGGTTATTGATAGCATCAAGGATACTAGTACTCGTCAATCGATTTATCTATCAGGTAATACAATTGTAGCTGAGTATGATGGTTATTATATTGTAGAAACTCCAGATGGACAGCAATATAACTATAATAAGTAAGAGAAAATAGATCTTCTTCCGTTACGTCTCTCTATAGACGTAGCGGGTGGAGTATTGATCAATCAATACTCTTTTCTATTTGAAATATTACAATGCGATTGTTAGCTATATCAGGTTTAACCTTATAAATTCTTTCTGTAATTAGTAATTATACAATTCTATCAATTATTCTTGCATGCGCCGAAATAACGAAACAATATCAATATGGTACATTTTTTCAGCAACATATATTAATAACCCACATTTTTTTATTCTATTTTGTTAGATGATTTTCACTGTATTCACGGAGTACTTCAACAACTTGAACTTTATACGATTTATACCAGATCGTTCTACCCGATTCTCGAGCTATTAAATGTTTAGAATCTTGTTTCCATTGTTTTATCTGCTCCTGATCTTGCCAGTATGATACTGCTATCTCTTGTGTACCTTCTGTAACAGATATGAAATCAGTGCAACCATATTGATTAATTGCTAGACTCCTCATTTGTGATGCCATTTCAGCGTAGCGGGAATCTATTTTAATTATTTCTGCTCTAAATATGACTGCATACATAATGGGTTCTATATTTTTAATTTTAAAATCAGCAATATATCTTTTTTGATAATTTTTTATTGTTATCTGATCGTCTCCATATAATTATTTCTTTCTTTCATAGATATTTACAATAGCTCTTTGAATTTTATTGGAAGTATTCATTCCCAGTCGGTCAACATAATTAAAATAAAGTATAGAAAATATGTAAATCGAAAATGTTGTGATGATGGATGATAAAGCAGCTGACTCTTCATAGGAAAAAGTCTGATAAAAAAAATTGAAAAGTAGAACTCCAAGAGTAGAAATAAGTGGGAAATGAATTAAATAGACAGAAAAAGAGACTTTTCCCATAAAAATGAATATTTTTTTAGAAAATAGAGCATTTAAATTGTGGCTAAAAATAATTGAATAAACAATAGCTACTCCCGAAACCAGGTTGCCTAGTATGTATGACTTTGGTCCAACGATTGATGTTATTACAGAATAAGATGAACTGTCATTATGAATTCCTGCCAAATATAATCCTACAATAAACAGTGGAATGGATAGTTTAGATTGAATGTTCTTACCATAAATACAAAATAGATAGCCTATAGTAAATGCAATTAAGCCAAGACCTAATATTGCAGGTAGCAATTTAAATCCTGTCAGTAAAAATAATACAGTCAAAACACAAAAATCTATCCATGTGGCTCTATGCCTATACCTTGAAAAACATAGGATAAAAATAATAAAAGACCCTATTAACTCAATTTGCATAGTCCATAAAACTGGATTATAAGAACTTATACCTATTAGAAATGATTCAACGGTTCCACTGTATATAGCGCCTGAAAATGAATAGTTAAATTTTCCGTATCCAGTGGTAACCCAGCTTGTAAGTATTGAGTTATCAAAAGAAAAAAAGTGAAAAAAGAAGTATGCGAGCATACACGAGACAACAGAAGGGATCATTAAACGAGGATATCGTTTCAATGACATTGCCGTTAGCTTATGAATATTATTTTTTAATGCTACATAAGTTAATATATAACCACTTAAAACAAAAAAAATAAAAACAGCAGACTTGCCCGAGTAAATAAAGCCAAAAGGGGCGTTATGGATAAAACTTTGTATTTGATTATTCTCCCCAATACTCTCATTTACTTTATGTAAATTTGGAAAAAAAGTTAAACGTAAATGTGAAATAACAACTATAAAGCATGCTATACCTCTAATACCCTCAACTGCTTTTACTTTACTCATACTGACCCTAAATTACAGCTTTCAGCAATCTCTCTATATCAGATTGATAAATGATTTCCTCGCTATGTACATTACCATTTTTAGGCTTTGGTTATTATATTTTTGAAGCTTGAAAAAAAAGCTTTTAACTCATCTCCATTTTGCCGAGAAATATTTTTTTGAAAAATAATCGACTAATACTGTCAGCTCATCCTGGACTGGCAGCGTCTATGTTTTATTTATACTAAGGACTGCGGATTTTATAATCCCTAAACTAACTTGTCTTTTTGTCCAGTTTCTGTGTTGTAAAAAGTTTCATAGCTTGCTATGCGCAGGGCTCCAACCATTCAAGGGTCGCCAAAAAGCACAAGATACAGTATGTTTTTAACTTTATAATAACTATATATTGTGCCTCTGAATGGTTGGAGCCCAGTCCCCTATGCGCCTATTTCTACGCCTTGAAACTGAACAAAAAACCTACGCCAGTTTCGGGTTTTATTTCATCCTCAGTCCTAAGCTTCGACAATATCATTTTCAAAGCTTGAAAGAAAACCAACTACCTCGTTACATTCTGTTTTGGAGGCATTCACCGTCTCCATAGTAGCGGAACAATGCCCAATCAGTATCTCCCAATCACTTTTGCTTATTTTCATACCCTTATGTGTCGTTTTCATATCACGTCCACCATAAAAAGTTGAGCCACCAGAATTTGAACATAAAAAATCAATTAATAGTTGTTCTTCTCTTGCAATACCATCATCTCCTCTATTTTGCCAAAAACGGCCTAGTTGAGGGTCAGATTTTAATCTTGGCATAAATTCTTCGACTATTGCAGTAATGCCTTCATAACCTCCAAGGCGTTCATAAAGTGATTGCTCATTCATAATGATTTCCTCTTTTAAATTAATTAAAACAATTGTGTAGATAGAAAGTTAAGTGTAACGCAGTGGTGTTTTTTCGCTACCGGAAAATGAACAAGTTATTATTTTAGTCCGTGGTAGGCGACAGGGAATAAGCTGAAGCCAAGTTAAAATAGCACGCGAGGGAAGCTAAAATTTTTTCCCGAAAAGCCGTCAAGTCAGTGAGGTAGGTTTTAACGTAGCGGCTTTTGTGCGAAGTTGAAACCGGACGTACTGTGGCACTTATAAAGTCGCCTGAGCAGAATGAATATTTGGACATGTATGTCCCAAGGTGATGTGTAGCGAAGATGGCGCGCCAGGGTCATTTTAAAATAGATTTTAGATTAACGAGAAACTTTCTCAAAGGGATAGCAGGGGACAAAATTAACTTGCTAATGGCTTTGCCTGTACCTGGAATATGGCAAAATGGATGAGAGAAGCTATGCGGCTTCTTTTTGCCCTGATTTTTAGAGTAAAAAAATCATTCGGGAGCATAAAGATAAGGTTTTCTCAAATGATGAAGTTGGCAGAAATATATTTTGATGATTTAGCTGGTTTAGAAACTATATTTTTATGCTTTTTCAGAGCTGACTACTTATACTCTGCACGCTCAGTTTTTAATTTTCTATTGGCTGATTTTTTTGATAACTATGTTATTGAAATAGTTACATAACTTACTTTTCGACCATTTTAGTGCCTTGCTCTCAGCAATAATCAATTCAATATAAAAACCGAAAACCTGACCGCGCGGAGTATACTATCAAAGTTAAAGAGGGCAGGGAGGTCAATAGGAGTTACACTTTATCCTCCTTTTATCAATTACACCAAATAATACTATGTTTAGAATTTCAATCAAATCTAGCTCTTTGATGTATTAGATTCTAATACAATAAGGTGTTAAAACTGACAAAAAATTTGTCCGTTTAATAATAAAGAAAGGCATCATCAAATTTTTAAGAAATAAAAAATATCCGAGAATTACAATCCATTGTATTTAGCGCACTAAATTAATAAATGGAAAAAATAATAAAAAAACTATTTTTATACTTCAAAAGGAAATATTTCGATGTTTAAAACAATTAATCACACTCTTTTTTGTTTACTGATATTCTATTATGCTTCTAGTGCAAATGCAGTTATTCCAATAGCGGAAAGAAATGCGCTCATCGCACTGTATAATTCAACGCAAGGGGCTAAATGGGTAAAGAATAACGGATGGAAAGGAGCCGTAGGGACTGAGTGCCAATGGCAAGGTGTATCGTGTTTAAATAATAATCAGGTATCTATCTTATCTCTTGACGAAAACAATCTTAAAGGGATTATTCCACAGGAGTTAGGGCAACTGAGTAAGTTAAAAAGTCTTTCTCTTGGAACTAACCAACTCAGTGGGACAATACCAAAAGCCTTGATGCAACTTAGTCAATTAAAAACTCTTGATCTGAGGAAAAACCAATTAAGTGGAACTATTCCTGCAGAGTTAGGGCAACTAAGTCAGTTAGATTGGCTTTCTCTCCATAGAAACCAACTAACCGGAACTATTCCAAAAGAGTTAGGGCAACTAAGTCTGCTAAAGGTTCTTTTTCTTGGCGGAAATAAGCTTAAGGGAACAATACCAAAGCCGTTATTTCAACTTAACAAATTAAAAACTCTTGATCTTAGAGATAATCAACTAAGCGGATTTGTTCCAAAAGAGTTGAGGCAACTAGTTAACTTAACAACCCTTATCCTTGATCATAACCAATTTAGTGGCACTATTCCAAGCGAATTGGGACAACTAAATCAGCTAGAGTGGCTTTATCTTGGTCAAAACCTACTAAGTGGTACTATTCCAAAGGAATTAGCAAAAATAAGCCATTTAAAACGTCTTTTTCTTGGAAATAACCAACTTACCGGTAGTATTCCAAATGAGTTAGGGCAACTACGATTAAGATACCTTTTTCTTCATGGAAATAGGCTGAGTGGCACTATCCCAAAGGAACTAGGACTATCTGGCTCTTTAGAGTTTCTCAAGCTAGACGGAAACCTTTTAAGTGGAACTATTCCTAAGGAGTTAAGGGGTTTAAAAGAGCTATCAATTTTTAGTAATTGCCTTAGTTTGTTAGATGATGAATCTACTATAGATATCCTTAATAATCTTGATATTGGAAACCAAGATATGTGCGAGAGTTTTTCAAAACAGAAAAACATTCCTGTTGTGTTTACCTATCCAAACGCTTTTCACTCAATATTCTGGATAGATATACCTTTAATTTCTGTGAGCGGAAAGTCTTATAAAGTGAGCTTGAGTCCGTATAAAAATCCTTTAGATACACAAGGTTTCTACTGGAAGCTTAACAGTCTTGATGTGGTTAAAAATGTAACTCTTGAGCAATCAAACAATCCGGTGGTAACATATAATCCTCAAACGGCAGAGCTAAATTTTAATCAAATTGCTCTTAGAAATCAGTTAATAACAGCAAAACTTAAGGCTTATAAAAATCCTGGTGATGCTAAGGGCACTTATTTTCGATATGTTCCTTAGTATTTAGAACTATTTCCATAAAATCTAAGCGTATACAGATGATAACTGTATACGCTTAACTAGGGTTTTTTAAATTTTTTTAGATGTTCATTTTCTTGGTTTTTATTAAAGTATAAAAGAACATTAACAAGGCTTTCTCTTGAAATTATTTTTAGAGGACTCTCAATAAATGAAATAGCAAATTGTTCATCATGTTTTGATATGTCATGTAAAACTAAACCCACAACTATTTTTTTTTAGTTGCTAAAACTTGTAATACCTACTGATACTTTTAAATTAACTCTTGATTATTTGATAAATTGGCTTTTTATTTATCTGGATATATTACTAACACCACACACCCTTCTTTGGTTTGTGGAATGTGAGGGGACTGGGCTCCAACTATTCATCAATCAGAAAATAAGCACACAGATTCCAAGTTTATTATTGCTGACTATTGAGCAAAACGGACCCTTCAGAATACTTTCAAGGAATAGTGG
>JAGLDH010000087.1 GCA_023145835.1 Methylococcales bacterium | reverse complement strand
ATTTAAATTTTTACGTTCAATTTTTAAAGTATTGCATTTCCCTACTTCATGCTTATTGGGTTCAATATGTCATTCATAGGTCCTCCAGTTATCTGTGTAAAATTGTTTGATTTTCAAGGGTCTCAGCAATGATTTTAATTCTTTAAAAATAACATTCTTTTGTTTGCCAAAAACATAAGCCAAAATAATATTTGTTGAATGTTAAACCGCGTACTAAATCTAACGTTGATTAGATTTGTTTCCTACAAACGACCATTATTCATCTATCTCAGCTTCTTTACAGACTAACTCAACATCACCGAAGACCAACTCAGACTGGAATTTAGGGTTTACTTGTGTGAGAATGCTTTCCTTTTTTTTAGCGTACTAATAACCGTGTTTTTATTGATTTTAAGCACCCAGGCTGTATCTCTAACACGACTCCCATTAATAGCCATTTCAACGATTCTCTCAGTCATTCCGTATTCACAAGCTTTATAGTTATAATCAAGCATGAAGGTTTTCGTTTTACAGCCTGAATCACAACAATAATACCTTTGTTTACCACTTCCATTCGTGCCAGATTTTGTGATGTTTAAACTATTGTATTTTGGGCAACCTACTTCTTGATAAAAGATCATAAAATCATAATTGTACAGGACAACTACAAATTCAACCCACTACCAAGTTTTAATCTATTTTGATAGCATTCTTTAAGTGCCATGTTTTTATTAATTATTTTCGAAAAAAAACACCCTAAAACTGAATAAGCAAATCCCTTTTAAAAATAGAGTAAAGCTTATTGCCTTAGAATGACCCAAATGGTTTTAATTTTCGACCGCCCTTCTTAGATTTTATTTTAGAATCTTCAGTTTTCTTTCTAGCTTCTGTTTGTTGCAAAATAACGTTATTTTGTATCGCCAGCAACTCTCTATTACCAGGAAATACTTTTAACCCTTCATTCACAGTAGTTAACGCTAGATCTGTATTTTCTGCAGATAAAGCGGCTAGAGCTGATTCTTGGTATTTTATGTTAAGATTTTTCAAACCATTTACTGCATCACTATTGTTGGACTCAATTTGGAGAACCTTATTGTAAGTTTCAAATGCATTGTCACCCAAAGGTTTTGTTAATTGCTGTTTTTTTAACTGTTTATCCGCTACACCAAGTAGGTTATTAACGATAATTTTCTGGGTTTCAAATGCCTCAACAATCATTTTTTTATGGAAAGGGTTGCTAACTCCTTTAGAAGAGAAAGCCAGGATTTCTTTATTAGTTTCCAAAGCTGCCGAAAAGTCTTCTTCGGCAAGTGATTTTTGTGTTTGTGATTTTAATTGATATAAAATCTTTAGCATTCCATATTTTGCTTGGGAATTGTTTTTATCAAGGAAAATAACTTCTTGATAGGTTTTATAAGCATTATCATTTAATGGCTTGGTAAATTGTAATGTATCAATTTGTTGGTCTGCCTGTTTTAACAAAACATTTATTATATTCTTTTTCTCTGCTAGTTTTCCTTCAATGCTAATTTGCTCATTAAGCTTAATAAGTTCTTCATTGTTTGGAGTGATTTTTAATCCTTTTAAAATTGAACGCTGGCTTCTTTCAAGATTACCGCTCAAAAGCAGTTTTTTAGCCGATTCTACATAGTAGGTTGTAATACGCTGCAATCCCTCAATTGCACGCTTTTCATCAGGTACAGCCTCTAGAATAGCAGTATAAGATTCATAAGCATTGTCTTTTCTAGGAAAACTAAACTTAAAATCAGCCATTTGCTGTTCTGCAATAGCTAGTTGAGTTTCTATCGTAGTAGCAGCCACTGCTATTTCTTCTACTTCTGCTACTTCTTCTGTTCCTTTAGTAGCTTTGACTATTTCATCTTGAACCTTCTTAGCATCAATATTTTGTTTTATAATGGTTTCTTCTTTCTGGTGTGTTTTAGCTATTTTTCCAACCGGCTCATTTGGGTTGATCTTGGCTAGACTTTTTTCAACGTCAATAGATTCCTTTTTTTGTGGCTTTTCTGCTAATTCTTTTGATGTTGAAATAAAATATGACACAGCAATTCCAACAAAGACAACCCCTAAAGTTGATGCGAGTGAAGTCAATACCGGAGTATTTTTCTTTGTCACTTGAATCTTTTCGTCAATTACTTTTAAAATTAACTTTAAATTGATTTCATGACTTTGTAATTCACTACCATACGATAGAGCCTTATCACAAACCCTATTAATGCTAGTAGGGTTTCCTTTACTGTACTGATAAATCCTTGAGCAAGCTTGATTATCAAATATATTTGTATCTTGTTTATCTGGCTCCGAATAAACCGACTCAATTTTATGATTTATATATTGCTGAGTTTCTTCTGCTGTTAAAGGTTTAAGTATATGTTGTTTTGTTGAATTTTTTAATAGTGCAGACAAACCTGAGTCGTTTAGCAAGACCTTTAATTTAGGTTCGCCGACTAAAACTATCTGCAAAATTTGCCCCCCCTTAGCATTTAATCCTAAAAGCAACTCAATACCTTTTAAAACATCAATTGACATAAAGTCAGCATTATCAATAATCAATAGAGTTGGCTGTCCATCATGCTGCTTAAACATAGCACTTAAAAAAACACTCAGCTGTAGCAGCATGTCATAAGTGCTCTCTTTCTTAACATTTTGCTTAAAGCTTGTCAGCACTTGTTGGAATAATTCTTGAGTAGAATTAAGCGGGTTTTCTATAATACTTGCTGTAAAAACTTGTGGACAAAAGCTATACATATAATTGATAAGACTCGTTTTACCTACTCCTGCTTCACCAAGCACTAGAGTTAATGCGACTTTATTATCTAAGCTATTGACTATTCTAGGTATTTCCTCTGTGTAATTTCGACTTTGATAGACAGAGATTGGCTCACACCCCTCATCTAGAGAAAATGGTATATCTCGAAAACCATAAAAATTTTTATACATAATTCAGATGTTGCAAGTTATATGAAGTTAATCAAGTGCAAGGGTAATATTATCCGATAGCATTACTTTTTATATGAAGTTAATCAAGTGCAAGGGTAATATTATTCGATAGCATTACTTTGCATATATAGTATGTTAAACCCACTTGTTTACCAAGTCATGTTGTAGATTAAGACAACATGAAATTAATGACATTACTAATGTCATGTATCTTTTTATTATATTTAAACTATTAAATGTGTAAAATGAGTAAATAATATCATTTTTTTAAATGGAAGGATGAAACAGATACATATGTTAAAGAAAATATCAGTAACTATATTGTTACTAACAATGATTGTTTTTGTTACTCCAGTAAACGCCTTGGACATGAGGATACAGCCACGATTTAAAATTGGAGTTCAGTATTATGAATTTGAACAAAAAGTTATTACTGATGCTGGAAGTCAATTTACTACTATTCTAAATAACACAAGGTTTTCCGATTGGTTACCCCTTATAAATGGCGGAACCACCCTTTTTATTGACCGATTCTTTCTAGATTTTAATGCTCTGTATTCTTTTGATGGAAATTCTGAAACTGGTTTTGGCGGTCAAACCTTTGTAAAAGGAGGAGGATCAGATGGAAATCTTTTAGTCGATGCTGTTTTTCAAAACGCTGGAAGAATCAATGCTGATTTTGAGCGGTTTGAATTGTCCGTTTCAGCAGGTTTTGAAGTATTAGATAATTTGGTACTCTTCGGCGGTTACAAATATGCTGAAACCAATTTTTCCAGTGGTATTACTGGAAAATTGAATACCTTTCGAGCAGATGATAATAGTCCTCTTCTATTGTTTTCAGGTGATTTAGTTGGAGGAGTTAATATAGATTTTAATTTTAAAGGCCCATTCGTAGGTGTAAACTATATTTGGCCGATTCAACAAGGCTTTATGAATGGCGGATTGTCTTTTAATTTTGCAGCTGCATTTTTAAAGAATAATACAGATCTAAATTTCTCCCGCCTAGGCGTAAAAACAGTTTTAGGTAATGTTCAAACATTGGATATTGAAGATGGGAATAAAAGAAACTTTTTCTCAAGAGAGGGTGACGCTACGGGATATTCTTTTGGTCTTGGATGGCAAGGGCTAACCCCTGTTAATGGCTTGACCTATATGATGGGAGCTACAGGCTATCTTTATCAATTTGATAACAGTGAAACTAATGAAACACAGGTACGTTTAGATTTTGGCCTAACTTATGCTTTTGACTTTTTTGATTAACGTCTTTTTAAGAAAAAACACGTTAGGTATGCCATTCTAGAAACCTTACCTGTCGAGGTATCTTCTTTATGGCATTCAATAATCAAGTCACTCAGCTTAACTATATTCTAAATAGCTTATCTATAAAACCAGAACAACCACTCTCTCTACCTAGGGGTGGCTTCTAAGCCTATTAAGCAGGTTTATCCAATAACTCCAAATAACTGTTGGTTGGAAATTTAAGAATAATCAGAGCTAAATTAAGGTAATCATTAGAGATTTATTACCCTCCAGGCTCTCTTAGGACTGAGGATAAAATAAAACCCGAAACAGGACAAAAAGACAAGTTAATTTCGGGGTTTATAAAATTTTCAGTCCTTAGTATCATCATTTTTTCAAACTCTCAATCAAGGTGAGCCAAAGAAATTCCCTGCCTCATATCACTTTCATCCTTCGTTATTTTAATAATTATAAATTAAGGCAGCATGAAAAATTACACTATTAATCTCATCTGTCTTTTTATTATATTTAAACTATTAAATGTGTAGAATGAGCAAATAATATCATTTTTTTAAATGGAAGGATGAAACAGATACATATGTTAAAGAAATTATCAGTAACCGTATTGTTACTAACAATGATCATTTTTGTTACTCCAGTAAACGCCTTGGACATGAGGATACAGCCACGATTTAAAATTGGAGTTCAGTTTTATGAATTTGAACAAAAAGTTATTACTGATGGTGAAAGTCAATTTACTACCATTCTAGACAACACAAAGTTTTCCGATTGGTTACCCCTTATAAATGGCGGAACCACCCTTTTTATTGACCGATTCTTTCTAGATTTTAATGCACTGTATTCTTTTGATGGAAATGATGAAACTGGTTTTTCCGGTCAACCCCTTGTAAGAGGAGGAGAAGGAGGAGACCTTTTAGTCGATGCTGTTTTTCAAAACGCTGGAAGAATCGATGCTGATTTTGAGCGGTTTGAATTGTCCGTTTCAGCAGGTTTTGAAGTATTAGATAATTTGGTACTCTTCGGCGGTTACAAATATGCTGAAACCAACTTTTCCGGTGGTATTACTGGAAAATTGGATACCTTTCGAGTAGACGATAATAGTCCTCTTCGATTGTTTTCAGGTGATTTAATTGGAGGAGTTAATATAGATTTTGATTTTAAAGGCCCATTCGTAGGTGTAAACTATATTTGGCCAATTCAACAAGGCTTTTTGAATGGCGGATTGTCTTTTAATTTTGCAACTGCATTTTTAAAGAACAATACAAAGCTAGATTTCTCCCGCCTAGGCGTAAAAACAGTTTTAGGTAATGTTCAAACATTGGATATTTCACATAATGACGAAAGAAACTTTTTCATAAGAAGGGGGGACGCTACGGGATATTCTTTTGGTATTGGATGGCAAGGGCTAACCCCTGTTAATAATTTGACATATATGATGGGAGCTACAGGCTATCTTTATCAATTTGATAACAGTGACACTAATGAAACACAGGTACGTTTAGATTTTGGCCTAACTTATGCTTTTGACTTTTTTGATTAACGTCTTTTTAAGAAAAAACATGTTAGGTGTGCCACTCTAGAAACCTTATCTGTCGAGGTATTCTTCTTTATGGTATTCAATAATCAAGTCACTCAGCTTAACTATATTCTAAATAGCTTATCTATAAAACCAGAACAACCACTCTCTCTACCTAGGGGTGGCTTCTAAGCCTATTAAGCAGGTTTATCCAATAACTCCAAACAACTGTTGGTTGGAAATTCAAGAATAATCAGAGCTAAATTAAGGTAATCATTAGAGATTTATTACCCTTCAGGCTCTCTTAAGACTGAGGATAAAATAAAACCCGAAACAGGACAAAAAGACAAGTTAGTTTCGGGGTTTATAAAATTTTCAGTCCTTAGTATCATCATTTTTTCAAACTCTCAATCAAGGTGAACCAAAGAAATTCCCTGCCTCATATCACTTTCATCCTTCGTTATTTTAATAATTATAAATTAAGGCAGCATGAAAATTACACTATTAATCTCATCTATCTTTTTATTATATTTCACGATTAAATGTTTAGAATAAGTAATCAATTTCATTTTTATTATGAAAAAAACCGATTTAATGTTAAAAAACACCTCTGCCACCATATTATTAATTACAATAACAGTATTTTTTGGATCCGCATACGCCGTGGACTTGAGAATACAACCACGATTTAAAACTGGAATTCAATTTTATGAATTTAGATTAGAAGAGCATGAAGAGTTAGAAGCACGAGACCCCAGAAAAACACTCCCAACCAAACAAAGTAGCATAGAATTTAATGATTGGTTACCCTTTGTAAGTGGTGGTGGCACCCTTTTTGTTGACCGATTTTTTGTGGACTTTGATGCCCAGTATTTATTTGGTGGAGAAGCTAGTTCTCAGTTTAATAGTCAAACTTTTTCAAAAGGAGGGAGAGACCTTCCTTTTGATACGTTTTTTGTAAATAATGGAAAAGTCCAAGCCGATTTTAACCGGTTTGAATTGTCCATTTCTGCTGGTTTTGAAATATTTGATAACTTGGTCCTTTTTGGAGGTTACAAATATGCTAAAACCAATTTCACGAGTGCTGTTATTGGAAATATAACAGCCACACCAGCCTATTCTGAATTTATAATTCCTAGACTGACAGGGTCTACGCAAGGGGATGTTGAGATAGATTTTGATTTTAAAGGCTCATTTGTAGGGCTAAACTATAGTTGGCCTATTCAAAAAAGCTTTCTAGATGGAGGGCTGTCTTTTAATTTTGCAGTGGCTTTTTTAGATAGTCATACAAAATTAGACCTAACAAATTTAAAAGTAAAATCAGCTTCGGGCGAAATGACTACGCTTGATGTAGAAGGAAATAATTTTTTTGCTTTAGATGGCGATACTCAAGGGTATTCCTTTGGTGTTAACTGGCAAGGATTAACCGCCTTCAATGGTTTAACTTATTTAATGGGAGTAACAGGCTACCGTTATGATTTTTCAGGTAGTGATACAAATGAAAACCGGGTACGCTTAGATTTTGGTCTAGCTTATGCATTTGATTTTTAACATATAAAAGTATTAATATAGCAAGCTTATTAGAGGTACTTAGTCTACATCGACTCAAAAAAATGTAGGTTAGAAATGAGAGTAATCAAGGAGTGATTCTCTCTGAATATAACAAGATATAATTTTTCCTGATTACCCATAACCTTCCGCCAATTTAGAGTTCATTGCTCGCATGAACTCTAGAGTTTATCTTGCATCAATATTTTTCGGGTTGAAAAAATGAATTAAAAAAGGGAAAAAACAGTTTTTTCCAACCGTTTAAAATTCTCACGGCATTCTTTTTTTTAAAAGCAATATTAATTCAATTGGTTATAAGGTATCGCTCTTCATAGATTTGGCGGAAGCAAGTAAGTAATCAGGTAATTTTTTATCAGCCTCCTATAGCCTTATCATTTTTTACAAACTCTCAATCAAGGCAAACAATATACCCTTTTCTACCCACATATCGACTTTCATCCCTTTAACATAAATAGTCAATGGCTTTCCCTCCTCAGCAGTTTTAGGAAAACCCATAAAGACTTTTTTATCATATTCAGTTTCATAGAGTGTTTGTATTTTATCAGTTTTATAATCCATCATTCTTAACTGCAATGCGGTTACGCCTTGAATAGAACAATAGCGCGCACCCAATAAATTTTGTTTTGATAAAGTAAAAAATGAGGGGCTGAGGGGTGAAAAATCCAATTGATCAAAATAGGGAATAATTCCTTCCAAAGTATTAGAATTAACTTCTAACGGTTTTAATTTAAGGTGGTTATTCGCGACTTCTTCAGCAATTCGTTGTCCAAGTGTCTGAGTCGAAAAAAATACGGAATTAGAAAAATACACACTCAATACCACAGAAACCATTAAAAATGGGGCTACTGATACTATTTTAAACCACGGCAAGTATGATTTTCTTAGTCTATACTTTTTTTCTTGTCGTAGTAACAGTTGCTTAAGTTGTTGGGAGGACAGGCTTTTTTTATTTAGGTGCTGTTGTACACTATGCTTGAGTGATTGTTTCATTTTTTATGCGCCTCATTATGTAACGAGGCTTGATCCTGTGGATCATTAAACTGTTGCTTAATTCGCTGTCTCATACGGTAAATTTTAGATAATACCGTCCCTTTTGGCATTGCTAACATCTCTGCTATTTGTTGAGTTGTGTACCCTTCTACTGCCCAATAAAACAGAATTTCTCTTTCTAATGGATCTAAATATTCTAATATTTGCTGGGTTAAATCTTCATTAATGGAAATGCTTTCCAATGTTTTAACATCAAAATCAATATAATCCTGTTCTTCAAAAGGGATTGTATGCTGTTTGCTTTGTTTTCTATAATCATCAATAAATTGATGGCGGATAACTTGATACATAAATCCTAGATTATTTTCTTTATTTTTGTCACTTTTTAAAAATTTTTCCAGTGAATTTTGCAACAAATCATAAGCAGCCGTTTCATTCACGACTAAGCTGTAACAAAATCGATACAACCGATTTAACTCAGCTTGATCAAACATGCTTCACCTTAAATCCACCAATCCATCCTTGTTCTATCAAAGCAGGAAGATAATTATCAACACCCATTAAAGCTAATTCTTCTAATGTTTTACCTGCAATAAGATAGGTTAATAAATTATAAATAGTGGTATCAATAATCCTCAGTTCAATAAGATTTTTTTTTCTAAAAACACAGCAATTTTCTGAATTTAAATCTAGTGATTGATGCTTGTTTGAACCCTCCTGATTCATTTGCCAAATTGATAAAACAGGATAGTCTGAGCTAAAAAAATTTAAACAGGGAATCAATTGAAAAACAGTATTGACTTGTTGCTGTTCATTTAATTTTGCATATGCCGAAAAATCAAACAACGATCCTTCAGCCGCATAATAAACCTGCTGATAAAACCACTCAAGTTGTACCAAATCACTTAAATATGAAAAATCATTTAATTCATTTCTCTGAAGGCATTGAGACTTTATAAAGTCAGAAAAATATTCACCATAACTATTTAAATCATGATGCTTTGAAGGATATTGCTTAATATAAACACTCGCCAATTGCTTAAAATAATTATCACCCACAATTTTTTGGCAAACAGGATATACTTGCGCCAAACTTTTTTGTAATGCGCCACGCACATTATTTTGATAAATAGCTAACTGATGTTCAGGTAGTAAATTTCCACACGGTTCTAAATACTCTAAAAATTTATCTGCCGATTGAGAATGAGCTAATTGTTGAATAAAACTTTGCTGTAATGCTTTAAGGCTCATGACAAGCTCCTTTCTGCATAATCAATTCGGCCTTTCTTGCTTCATTTAACAACGTTTGTAAGGATGGAATATCATTATCCCATTCAATCAAAGTAGGAATATCAGCCTTACGTTTTACCAGACGTTGGTATAGCGCCCAAACAGGTTCTGAAACAGGGTTGTTATGTGCATCTAACAAATAGTTTTGTTGTTGCTGATACCCTGCCAAATGAATTTCCTTAACCCGTTCTATCGGTAAATTATCGATATAATAATCTGCATCTAAACCTTGATTAACATGGTTAACATAAATGTTATTGACATCAGCCAACAGATAACAATCTGCTTTTTCAGCTAATTCTACGATAAAGTCAATTTCTACTCTGTCACTATTATTAAATGTCATATAACTGGAGACATTTTCAATCAGCAATCGCTCACCTAGCAAATCCTGAATTTGTAAAATCCGATTAGCACAATGATTTAATGATTCTTGATTATAAGGGATGGGAAGTAAATCATGGCTATGAAGTCCCATCGAAGAAGTGAAGCATAAATGTTCCGAAATCCATTTAGCATTGACACGTTTCGCTAATGCTTTGATACGCTGGCAATAGACTTTATCTAAAGGCTCCAACGAGGCTAAAGAGAGTCCAACACAATGTAATGTTAAAGGATAATATTCTGCTATCGCATCTAATTGAGCTGTTACCACCCCGCCCTCAGCAAAATGATTATCTGCTAATAATTCTAACCAAGAAATATCAGGTAACGAGGTTAAAATATCATTAATGTGCGGAGAACGAAGACCAATACCAGCACCTGATATTGGCCTTATATCTTTAGACAAAACGGACATTATTTATTAGCAGGCTTTACCAAAGCGACTTTACCGCCCGTTATTTTAGTACAAGTCCCTTCAGGCACATAAACCCATTCATTCGCATCATTTGCTACCGTAGACTGACCTGAACACCCATGCTTTTCATCCAGTGCACCACAATCATTCATCCCGACTTTCGCAATACCAGTACATTTTTCCCAATTTTTTGGTTGATCAGGTACAGCAAATGCTGAAGTTGATGTTGCCGCTGCTCCAAGAGCAAGAATGCCGGCTACTGTCGAGTGTATTGCTTTGTTATTTTTCATTTTCATCTCTCAATTGTAAATTAAATACGAATGGAACATAATTGTTCACATATAGTTAGACGAAAACGAGAGCATTTTGATTGCAACTATTTAAAAAATAAAGTAATAAGCCTAGCTTTAAGAACCTTTGATCAAGTCCAGTTATTTTTAGCTGGCTAAAACGATCGCTATTTTCCACGAAGATCAGCACAATAGAGCAACTATTACGTCTCAGTTTCTGAAAAATAGCGACCGTTTTTTCTACGCTAAATTCTAAGCGACTTCATCTGAGCTCCCTTTATAGACTACAAAACTTTAACTCAGCATCAAGTTACTCGCTTATGCCAAATTTTCTACATTTTAAATTAAAAAAATATCTATCAATTCAACGCCCTATCAAATATTTATTGAATTCTTAATCTAAAAAGCTTTATTTTGGCTTAAACACCCTTTAAAATGAACGGAAAATCATTTAGTGTACCCCTTAGTATCTTTCAAACATTTCCTTGGAAGAACTGCTTACAAGGAAATATTTCTTTTTTGATTTAAAAAAATGTCTTAGCTTACTCAATCTATCCTTTAATAACAGTCATTTAACCTTAAGATGAATAAACCATGTTATTTAACACCTTCTCTCCAGTAATACTTACAAGCCATCTATACACTTAAAGATATTCGGCTTCCTATCGAACTATCATCTTTGAGTGAATTAAAGATTTAAACAATACTTCTGCCAATCGTTCTATTAATTAAGAAGAATGAATTGCGCTTAATTATGGGTTTTACATGAATAGAATATTTTTATTAGTCAGCTGCTGTTTAATTAACAATTACACATATGCTGATACAACAACAGATACAGAACTTATTTTTAATTGGGCTGAATCAAAGTTTCCAACGATATTTTCAATACCATCACTAACCAAAGAAACTAACCAAGCTAAAAGCTCTGGTGAACTAGCAGGTACCGTTCGTTACCGAGAATATCCAGGAGAAATCTATGCTGGTGTTGTGAACGGCTCTAGTGTATATGTTATTGGTGGCTCATGGACATCTTTAACTTATGTTGATTCGTTAGCTAATTTAGTTAATCAAATATCTGCTGGCTCAGATCCTAAAACTTTTAAAGCAAATGCTGGTTTGGATCAGAATTTACTCGATAGAGAAAATGATGGTTTTGAAAATATAGTTCTTGATGCTAGAGGAAGTTCGATAAGAGGGTATGAAGAAGTAGCTTATAGATGGAGCGAAGGACCCAAGATTCTTTCAGAAAAAGCGATAATGACTACAAAACTTGCTCTAGGAAACCATACTATAAAACTAGAAATCATTGAGAATGACGATAATATATCCGTAGACAGTGTTGATATACATATTGAGAAAAACTTAGGAAATTTACAACGACTTAACTTACCATTTCAACCTAGTACTACTCGTTTTACAAAATCACTAGAAAAAAATTGGCCAGAAAACGATGGTGAAGCCAGTATTTGCTTATGGGAAAAGGACAAGTTTGCTGCTGCCTCAATAACTATTGATGATAATGTTCCTGTTGACCATGATTGGTGGATAAATATAGGAAATATATATAACTGGAAGTTTACATGGTTTGTTATTGTCGACTCTCTCTACAACAACACTAACAAAGTGTCTACTGGTTCATGGAGTGAATTTCAAAAACTGGCTAATGTTGGGCACGATATCCAATCTCATTCAATGACGCACCAAGCCCATGATGATACTAGAGAAAATGATGAGGTAATTATTGAATACCTTGATGCTTTTAACCTTATAAATAGCAATATAACAAATAATAAAGCCTATACAATTGCTTGGCCATGGGGAGTATTTAACCGAGAAATAGGTTCTTTGTTTTCTATTGCTGGACGAGGCACTGCTTCGACACCTAATAAACCAGAAAACATTGATTATTTAAACGTAAATAGTCTAACTGGAGGGATAAATGATGCTTATTTGGACTCAATTCTTCAAGGCACCTCTACTGTTTCTTGGCTAGGAAACAATCAATATAAAAGAGGCTGGCTCGTATCCACCTATCACTTTGTAAAAGACAGAGATGCTGTTGCTTCTGAGCTTAACCACCTACATAAAAGAAGTAATGACTTATGGCTTGGCTTGTTTAAAGATGTAGCACGATACGGGCAGGAACGTGATACTGCAAGATTATCCATCATCACTAATAACCCGACGAAGATTGAATTTAAACTGTGGGACGAAATGGATGATCAAATTTTTAACTATCCGTTAACTATCAAAATAAAAATGCACTCTGGTTGGCAAAAAATAATAGCGACCCAAGCAGGTAATAACTTGGAATCAGGTATTATTTATCATAATGATGTAGCTTATGCCTTGATTAAAGCTATACCTGATAAAGGAAATGTTGTCATAAAGCCTTTATAACCAAGCTTATCCTTGAAAGTTGAGCAGAGATAGGTATTAACGTTATTATTGCTTACTGGGAATGACATCTAATCAATAATCAAACCAACTGATTAGATTGAACTTCAACGTAACTTACCGTAGATTATGATGGGTTTTAAAGACTCCATCTATCAAAAATCTATCAAAAATCTATTCAATATGAGAGAAATGATGGATCATAGATCCTCTTTATTTCTCTAAAACAAAACCCACTTCAAGTAAGTAAACTCCTCTCTATTACTGTCTAATAAACAGTAACAATGCCCTTTATTTTTCTGCTAAACCAAGTATCAATGAATTTATAAAAGACAATAAAATCAACCCTTCTTAAAATTGAAAATAACTCAAGTGAGTTGATTTTTGATTGTACTGCAACAACGATTAAGTTTTTACCACCCTATTCATTATGGAACCTCTGATTAAGTCTTAAAATAACGATTTAACTAAAAATAACTTGTTGAATTAATTGGGCATAAATTTTAGGGAATCAACTTGTCCAGAGGTTCCTTATGATAGATAATTTTTTTAAAATCATTACTACTCAATAGGTTGTACAAGAAATAATGAACAACTATTTTTTCTAGGTTAAACTAATGTTTCGTGCTAAATAACAAGCATAACCCACTACAAAAAGGTTTATGGCTAACGATTCACACAATATCATTAATGAAGACAAAGGCTTAATACAGCACATTATTGCTTATTGCGCAAACCATGCCTTTATTACCCTATTAATTATTATTGCCTGTGCTTTTGGGGGATACCGTGCATTACTCAATATCCCTCTTGATGCAGTGCCTGACTTATCTGACGTACAAGTCATCATTTATACTGAATGGCCAGGCCAAAGCCCTGATCTTATTGAAGATCAAATCACTTATCCTTTAACGACTAAACTCCTAGCAGCGCCTAAAGTACAATCCGTACGAGGACAAAGTTTTCTGGGACTTAGTTTTATCTATGTGATTTTTGATGATGATACGGATATTTACTGGGCACGTTCACGTGTACTTGAATATTTAACCACGGCAGCAACCAATTTACCCAAAGATGTACACCCTACTTTAGGGCCGGATGCCACAGGTGTTGGCTGGGTATTTCAATATGCCTTAGTCGATAAATCAGGGCATAATAATTTGGCGGACTTACGAAGTTTGCAAGATTTTAAATTACGCTATTGGCTAGAGTCTGTAAAGGGTGTGGCAGAGGTTGCATCAATAGGTGGGTTTGAGAAAGAATATCAAATAACGGTTGATCCATATAAGCTAGAAAGCTATGGGATCACATTAAATCAAGTTGCACGAGCTATACGCCGTTCAAATACAGATGTTGGGGGACGAGTACTAGAAATTGCAGGGCATGAACACTTCATTAGAGGTAGAGGTTATATCAAGTCTATTGCTGATATTGATCGTATTTCTCTGGGTGTTGGCAAACAAGGTACACCAATTTTTGTTAGAAATATAGCCAAGGTTAGCCTTGGCCCAGCCATGCGTAGGGGACTTGCCGAATTAGATGGTGAGGGTGAAACTGTCGGCGGTATTGTTATTATGCGCTATGGTGAAGATGCGCTAAATGTTATCAATCGTGTTAAACAACGTCTTGAAGAGATTAAGAAATCCTTGCCCAAAGGCGTTGAAATCGTCACGGTTTATGATCGCTCAGATTTAATCAATCGCGCTATTAAAACACTTAAAGAGACACTAACTGAGGAGATGATAGTCGTTTCATTAGTTATCACTCTATTTTTACTCCATTTACGTTCTGCTTTAATTGCAATCTTAACCCTACCTATTGCTATTTTATTAGCTTTTATTCCCATGTCATTCCAACAGTTACCTGCAAACATTATGTCACTGGGTGGCATTGCTGTAGCAATAGGTGCAATGGTTGATGCTGCGATTACCATTATCGAAAATATTCATAATCGACTAGAAAATATAACTAATCCCAACAAGGCTCGGCGTAAAGAAATCATTATTCAAGCCATGCAGGAAGTGGGTCCGAGTATATTTTTTGCTTTATTAATCATTACTGTTTCTTTTTTACCTATTTTCGCTTTAGAAGGCACTGAAGGAAGATTATTTAAACCACTGGCATTTACTAAAACCTATGCAATGGGCTTTTCTGCTTTACTTGCCATTACTCTGATTCCTGCATTGTCAGTCCTATTAATTCGTGGAAAAATACGTGGGTCAAAAAACTGGCTAAATCGATCACTCATTTCACTTTATAGTCCTATCGTACGTTTTGCTATTCGCTTTCGCTTAGGTGTGATTCTGGTTGCCTTTATTGCTTTAATTCTAACGGCTCCTTATTTTTTTAAATTGGGCAGTGAATTTATGCCTCCGCTCAACGAAGGCAGTATTTTATATATGCCCACAGCATTACCTGGCATGTCTATTGCGGAAGCAGGAAAAGTTCTACAATCAATGGACAAGCAACTCAAAAAATTTCCAGAAGTGGAACGGGTATTTGGCAAAATTGGTCGTTCCACAAGTCCAACAGATCCCGCTCCATTATCGATGGTAGAAACAGTGATCACCTTAAAACCCGAAGCACAGTGGCGAGCTGGCCTCACATGGGATGATCTGATTGCTGAAATGGATGAAAAATTACAATACCCTGGTATGCCCAATATCTGGTGGATGCCGATTCAAACACGGACTGAAATGCTAGCGACAGGTATTCGGTCTGGACTTGGTATTAAAATTTTTGGTGATAACTTAGAAGGCATTGAAGCAAGTGCAATCAGTATCGAACAAGCTTTACAGCAAGATAAAAGAACAGCACCTCATACGCGTAGTGCCTTTGCTGAAAGACTAACAGGCGGCTATTATCTAGATATTACTATAGACAAAGATAAAATAGCCCGTTATGGGTTAACAGTTGCTGATGTACAAGAAGTTTTAAGTACTGCTGTAGGAGGGTTAACAGTGACTCACACTATTGAAGGCCGAGAACGCTATGCTGTTAATTTGCGTTATGCTCGTGATTTTCGTGATAACCCTGATGCCTTAAAACAGGTTCGTGTTCCCACATCGAGTGGTGCACAAATCCCACTCAATCAATTAAGCACGCTGAAGTTTATTAATGGTCCACCTATGTTACGCAACGAATCGGGAGAGCTAGTATCATTCATATTTGTTGATGTAAAAGATATTAGTTTTGTTGATTATGTTAAGGTGGCAAAACAAGTTATTGATGAAAAAATAGACCTTCCTCAAGGCACTAGAATCGAATGGGCAGGCCAGTTTAAATATTACGAACGAGTCAAAGCAACACTGAAAATACTTATCCCCATCACTCTACTAATTGTATTTCTCATGTTGTTTATTAATCATGGTTCTTTAGGAGAAACTCTCATTATTTTGCTTGCACTCCCCTTTTCACTTATTGGTGCTGTGTGGCTCTTGTATTTTTTAGAATACAATCTAAGCATTGCTGTTTGGGTAGGGATGATTGCACTTGCAGGCCTAGCCGCTGAAATGGGCGTATTAATGCTACTCTATTTAGACTTAAGTTACCGCCATTGGAAGTCTGAGAATCGCATACAATCAAATCAGGATCTAACCGAAGCAATCGTCGAAGGGGCCGCACGACGCATACGCCCAAAATTAATGAGCGGAATAACAACTTTAATAGGCTTAACACCTATTTTATGGCAAACAGGGACAGGTGCAGATGTAATGAAACGAATTGCAGCACCGATGGTAGGAGGAATGACATCAACATTATTGTTGGTATTAATTGTTTTTCCAGCAATTTATTCTTATTGGAGAGGCTGGAAGCTTAAATAATCACTTGGATTATTAAGGCACAAAATACAACATTTACACTCTTTAAAGTCTATTGGTTATGAAAGAATTTTCAAACTATATATTTACCAATAAGTTAACAATATTTTGTTGCATTTAGTGATTTTAAATCACCTAATTATAGAATGGCCAGCTTACCTATAACTGGCTAATTTCAGTTCATGCAAAACGGCTTTAACAACCCAGCAGCTCTATCTTAATAAACCACATTACCTTTCTCAAATAATACATTAAATAAATGAGAAACCATCTGTTATTACCCTTGCTCCAAAAGTTCCCAAGGAGTATTATTAAAGTCATATTATTTAAGGGATAATGCATAAAAAATTTATCAAGTATTCTTTTTTGGACGGCAATAATAGAACATCAAAATAGTGCGTAACTTCACACTATAAAGATTTTCTACCTTTTCAGAACCAAGCCTTAACTATCTATACAAATCAAGTGCTTAATATTAATAATTTTTCAACATATTTTTAATAGCTGCATCTTGGGTAGCCTTCCCTAATTGCAGTATACCTATCATCTACTAACTTTAACTATAAAGCTATTTAACAACAACAAAGACTACAATGAAAAAGATGATCTCCCTTCAGCTTAATGAGCTGAATTTTGAATATATCGAAAAGTATATAAAAATCGGTTATTTGCCAAATTTTAAAGATTTTTTTGATCAGCACGGATTTGTAAGAACAGACTCTGAAAACGAACATCGACTTGCTCAGCCATGGATTCAATGGCCCACAGTTCACACCGGACTTGACTATGCTGAACATGGTGTCTATAGGCTAGGTGATATTAACAAAGTAAAGCAACCTTTAATCTATGAGACTTTAGAACAGGAAGGATTAAAAGTAGCGGCTATATCACCGTTTAACGCAAAAAATAATACCAAAAATGCAGCTTTCTTTGTTCCTGATCCATGGACAAAAACACCTTTTGTAGGTTCTGCAAGCCTAAAAGCACTTTACGATGCGCTTGCTCAAGTTGCAGATGACTATGCAGATAATAAAATCGCACTAAAATCAATGTTTTTATTAACATTTGGTGCTATTGCTAATATTCAATGGAAGAATTTTTTCAAATATGTAGGGGATGCTTCTACTTTTTTCTTCCAAAAGAAAAAATGGTATCGTGCTTTAGTTTGTGATCGTTTACTTGCAGATACTTTTTTAAATCAATGGAATAAACATCAGCCAGACTTTTCCACCCTACTCTTAAATGGAGGAGCTCACCTTCAGCACCATTATCTATTTTCTTCAGAGGTTTATGATGGCACAAGTAAAAACCCAGATTGGATTGTGTCAGAAGGCGAAGATCCTTTACTAGATATCCTAAAAGTGTACGATGAAATTCTAGGGGATTTAGTTAAAGCTGTTGGATCTGACCGCTTACTAATGGTAACAGGCTTAGACCAAGAACCTCACGAAAGAACCACTTACTATTACCGTATCGATGACCAAGCTCAATTCTTAGATCAAATAGGTATTCAATATACTGAAACCTATCGATTAATGACTGAAGATTTTGTTGTCGTCTTCAAAGATGAAAAAGAAGCACTAGCAGCAGAAAAAATATTAGCTCAAGTACATGTAGTCGATCATGATGAAATTTACTATGTTGAAACTGGGGATGTAGATAAATCTAAACGTACCTCTAATACGAGTAAAGAAATTTTTCATATCGAAAATAGAGGTGATAGCTTATATTTACAGCTTAGACCCGCTAGTTGTATATTTCCAGAAGAAGGAACTGTCCGTAGTGGGGAGGCTGTTGTAGAAAACTTCAATCAACTCATTACGCTTGCACAGTTTAAAAATACCAACCATGTTGGCGTGGGTTATTTTGCTGACACAAGCTTAACCAAAGATACAGCGCCAAAAAGAATGCCATTAAAAAGTATTTTTCCACTCATTCTAGATGCTTTCAATATAAAGCATGCTTAATTAATATAGCGAAGGAAAGGATACTATCTGAAATTCTACATTACGCCAAGGATGGCATGAGGATGATTAATGAAAAATAACAAAAAACACTATATTTATTAAGGCTTTATAGATAAAAAATACAGACTGTACATTAATTTTAAAAAGAATATAGTTTTATTAAACTACTCTTTCAGAATGTAATAAAAAACCAGCGCCTTATTCAAAAATTTCTTTCAAGAAGTTCTGCATGCTTACCCAAGAACGCTTATCAGCATTAGCTTGATAAACAGTTCCAAAAACTGGATCATTTGCAACAGGGTTTGTAAAGGCATGCATAGCATTACCATATCGATGAAGCTGCCAATCTGCCCCGGCTTGAGTTAACTGTTGTTGCAAAATAGATACTTGATCAATAGTTGTCATAGGATCGTCATTTCCATGCAATACTAATACTTTAGCCTTTATTTTTTTTTCTTGACTATTTCCTGGTTCCTCTAATAATCCATGAAAAGAAACCACTCCTTTAATATCAGCACCTGACCGAGCCAAATCAAGTACGCATAAACCACCAAAACAAAAACCTATAGCTGCAATTTTAGTATCATCAACCCAGGGCATACGTTTTATCGCATACAAAGCAGCTTCCATTCTACGCAAAACCAATCCCCGGTCATCCATAAACGGTTGCATTAATTTTGCACCTTCTTCTTTATTTTGCCCCAGAATATTTTTGCCATACATATCCACAGCAAAAGCAAAATAGCCTAATTCAGCAAGCTTTAAAGCCTTTTCTGAAACAAAGTCATTTCGCCCAAGCCATGTATGATTAATCATAATCGCAGGTCTCTGCCCCTCTATAGCATCATCATAGGCAAAAAAACCTTCCAATAAGGTTTCGCCATCCAGATAACTAACAGTATTAGAAATAATTGCCATAATAGACCTCCTTATTGACTAATAAAATCATAGGCCACTATTCTATTGGTCAGTGGCTTTATCTTGTCATGAAGGATTTTTTTATGCTTAGGATTATTTAAATAAGCTTGTAACGCTTCTTCACTTTCTAATGTAACACTCATTGCTACATCAAAGGTATCATCCACCACCTTTCTTTCACTAGGCATTACAACACCTACATGTCGACTAATAATTCCCGGTAAGCCATTTAATTGATTACTCGCTTTGATAAATTCACCTCGATGTTGTTCGTTCCCTGGTTCTTTTAGCCAAACCATCACAACATGTGTCACTTTTTTATTATCTTTTGCATATACCGAGCTTGCTTGTAAAGATAATAAACCTATCAATATCATTTGTAATAAAAGCAACGTTTTTTTCATACTATATCTCCAGTTTTTTTTAATTCAGTTAAAAAGCCATTAGATGCATCTTCTACCATATCCAATACTCGTTCAAAACCATATTCCCCTCCATAATAAGGGTCTGGTACTTCACGGGTAGGAAGATGAGGTGCATACTCTAAAAAATACTTAATTTTCTCTTTATACTGTTCAGGGCAAGATTCTAGTAAGATCTCATAATTAGCATCATCCATTGCTAATAAATAATCAAAATCTTCATAATCACCATATATAACTTTTCTGGCTCTTATACCAGAAAGATCAATCCCTCTATCTTTTGCTACTTTTTGTGACCTTAAATCGGGAGCTTCTCCAATATGATAGGCATGTGTACCAGCGGATTCAACATCAAATTGAGCTTCAACACCCGCTTCTTTAATCAAAGAGCAAAAAACACCTTCAGCTGTCGGGGATCGACAAATATTTCCCATGCAAACAAAGAGAACTTTAGTTTTTTTCATAAAAAATCATAACCTATATAAACAATCAATTTATCCACTTCTTTAAAAGAGTAAATAAGTTTACTTGATTGCTCTTTTAAAGATGTCAACTAAGATTATAACTTAACCTACTTTTTATATCCCTTCGTAAAAGTCATTCATATAGCGAATCTCTGCGTTCAAAAAAATTAAGGGGAAATAAGAAAAAAACAAGGGAAATATCACTA
>JAGLDH010000086.1 GCA_023145835.1 Methylococcales bacterium | reverse complement strand
GTTTTAAAGGGAACACTCATGATTTTAGCAATCATTATCTTTATTGTTGATACCAGCTATTTAATAAACATAGACCCTTCAGAAAGCCCAACAGTCAGTATATTTAGATTTACTTTTGATAGCCTTTCAAGTTCAAAGTTATTTACCAATAATCAGTTATTTCTTGTACACTTGACTCTAAATGCTATTAACTTCATTGCATTTCTTATCATACCTTCTGGCTTAATTACCGGTTGCTGTATTATGCATAAAATCCCAATTACGCCTTATAAAGACGCAGAGTTTTTTCTTGATCGATCAGAGCAGTTAAAAAAATTAATCGCAGGAAGTTCTGCAGTGATGGTTATAGGCATTACTCATATGCAATCATGGTTAAATTGGCCTCTGGGATTTCTTAATGAATCAGAAGAAATAGTCCAATTAAAAACGATCACACAATTAATTTGTCAATATTGGGGAATTAGTTTTTCATTAATAATTACTGCATTATATCTTCCTGCTGCAAGTTATTTAAGCAAACAAGCAAGACTTGCCCTTCTGCAGGGGAGCGATGAGGAGCTAAAAAAAGAACCTTCTATATGGCTTGTTAAAAACAAAATGATGTTTTCTCCAGCTGCTTCACTTTCACAAATTATTGCTATTATTGCCCCTATGTTAGCCGGGACATTTGGATCTTCACTAACTAAACTTATATTCTAATGAATTGATGAAATATTTACTTCAATAAGACCAACAGATGACTTTACGATATCAATAATTGATAAAGTAAAATCTACAGCAGTATTTAATAAAAAGTAATTTATTTCCTCTGAAATAGCCTGCTTCAATTATTCTCTTATCCAATTTGAATAAGATTTAAGACATCATACTTCAACTGCCTTTAAAGGCTTAAGCATAGAAGTTCGTCCAACCATAATATCTATCGCTTTAAACAACCTTTTAAATACTGATTCCTGACGATACGGAATACCATGTTTTTTACAGACTTCAACTACTTTAGGTTGAACATATTGATATTGACTTAATGGAATATCGGGCCATAAGTGATGCTCAACTTGGTAGTTTAACCAGCCAAAAAAAAAGTCATTAAAATCAGATCCTGTTGGATAATTTACTGAACCAAGAATTTGACGTAGATAAAACTCACCTCGACCTTTTCCTTTTTCTTCAAACATCATGACATCATCACCGGCATGGTTTGGCACAATAACTAAAAAAGAATGCATATTAAGAAACACTTCTGCCATCAATGAGTTTAATAAGACATTAACTGTCGCTATCGCACCTAAAGGAAAAAATAGGAGTGGAAGTAAAACAAACCGGAATCCTGCATAAGCTAAAAGGCTTTGAAACCATAAAGCTCTCCCTTCTTTTGTAAATAAGCTCCAAGCTCCTTTTCGAGTTATTTCTGGTATCCCTTCTCCATTTTGACGAGCGCTACTCAATCGCAATTCTTTATGTGTTCTAGGGGTGTAATATAATATTTTCCAAACTGCTGTAAATCCACTCACAATGATAAAACGCAACCACATCGGTACGTTTGATTGTCTTAACCATTCCATATTATATTGCAAATGATCTGGGTCTGATTTTTCCCCTAAATTATAATGATGCAAAATATCATGTTCTTGATGCCACCCTTCCGGTGTAATCCAATCAGGCCAATCTAGAAAACGTCGCCACCCTTTTGCAAATTGTTTACTTGTGTATCTAGCTGGAATATCAGAAATTTTGTCATACCCTTTATGCACAATAGGGTGTGTCATTTGAGTCCATCGTGTAAAACTACCCTGACTCATTAATAATGCAGAAATTGGGTTAGGGATAATCCATGCAGTTCCATAACCCAATAAAGAACAAATTTTCCCCCACCGTTCCATTTTCTTTAAATGTTGAAAATCCTTCTCCCCTATTCTTGATAAAACATCTTGATGTATTTCATTTAAATCTTTTACTAGTAGCTTCCTATCTACATTGTTATAACTACTTAAACTCACTTCCTCTCCTATCACTCTTAAAGCAAACCAATTATTTTATAGTTGCCTCGTGTTTTTAATATTATTATGACAGTTTGATTGGTTTTATTTTCCCAATACCAACCATGCGCTCCTGTAAAGGGTGCCACTAAAAAACCACCCGATTGATTATCTGTATTTTCTTTAAAACTTTTAAAAAACCCAGTTTTGTCACCTTTAGGTTCACCATGAAAATCAAAATATAATTTAGTTTTATCAGCAGTGCTCCATTCAAACTCAAAAGTTTCATCTTTGGTAATACTAAATTTATATTCCAATCCTTTTTTAGGTGGAAGTGTAATGATGACAGTGTCTTTCCATTCTGTTCCTAGTTTTTTATCTGTTGAACTAGCATTATCAGAACAAGAAAATACTGAGGGTTTAATCATTTCACCCTCTGCTTGTGAAAGCACCGTTAAGCCTAATTTACTTCCAAGTCCAGTAGGATCAATATTATATTCAGCAGGAAGTACTGCAACAAACAATATAATAGTAGCTAATATTATTGAAATAATACAAGCAAGAATGAGTGATTTAACGGAGGGTTGCGGAATAGTATTCATTTTAAAGTGCCGTAAAATAACCTGTTAATTGATAGCCTATCAATACTAACCCTCCAGACATAAGCAGAGTATTTGAAGTGATTGAAAATGAAAAATAGCTATGATGCCTTCGCCAAAAACTCAGTATTGTCAGAATAAAAAGTAAAGCAATAAACTGCCCTAATTCTACTCCTACATTAAAAGCGAGCAAATTGGTGAATAAGTTTTCCTGGGGTAAAGAAAAATCTTGTAATTTTGTTGCTAGTCCAAAACCATGAAATAAACCAAATATTAAAACAGCTACTTTTGTATTGGGTTGAAAACCGAATAGACGTTTAAAGCCGCCAAGATTATCAAAGCCTTTATAAACAATAGAAAACCCAATTACCGCATCTATTAAATATGCATTAACATTAATATGATTGAGCACCCCTAACAATAAAGTCAAACTATGTCCCAGTGTAAATAAACTGACATAAATTAAAATATCACGGCTACGAAATAGAAAAAATATGACACCCACTAAAAAAAGTAAATGGTCATATCCTGTTACCATATGTTTGGCTCCAAAATACAGAAAAGGACCAATGGCTGCATCACGATTAGTGGTTAAAAATTGCTCAGTATTACTATCAACACCATGAGCAAAACAATAACGACTGGTCAGCAATAATAAAAAGGTAAAAATAATATGTTTTGTTGAAAATTTCATGTTTTGTATAGACTCTAATCTTATCTCAACTTTATATGCATAGTGTTGAGTATAAAACAAAATAGACCTCTTTATTGCTACTTTATTTTTATCTCTCTATGACTCTCAAAAACAGTTGTGTAATGTTCTACTTGAGGAAAAGGTTCGTAAAAATGATGTAATAGCGACTTCCACTCTTGATATTGACTAGACTCTCTAAACCCCGTGGTATGATCTTTTAGCGTTTCCCAGTTTACCAGAAGAATATATCGGTTATTATTTTCAATACATTTTTTGAGTTGGTGTGAAATATATCCCTTCATACCAGAAATAATCGTTTGTGCTTTATTAAAAGCAACTTCAAATTCATTTTCCTGACCACTTTTTACATCTAAAATAGCAACTTCTAAAATCATCATTTTTTCCAGCTTATTTGATTAAACAGAAATAGCCCCTTTAATGTGATCATGTGCTTGATAAGCTTCTATCTCAAAATCTTCAAACTCATAATCAAAAATCGTTTTAGGTTTTCTCTTAATATTTAGTCTTGGTAATTCATAGGGTTGACGAGTTAATTGTAATTTTGCTTGTTCTAGATGATTCAAGTACAAATGTACATCACCGCCCGTCCAAACAAACTCTCCCACCTCCAAATCGCTCTGCTGAGCCACTATATGCGTCAATAATGCATAACTGGCTATATTAAACGGTAAACCTAAAAACGTGTCACAGCTACGCTGATAGAGCTGACAAGAGAGCTTTCCATTAGCTACATAGAACTGAAAAAGCACATGACAAGCGGGTAATGCCATTTTTCCATTTTGTACATTTTGCTGTGGGCTTATTGATTCATCTGGCAAATCAGAAACATTCCAGGCTGATACAATAATTCTTCGGCTATTTGGTGTTTCCTTTAGCTGTTTAATTATCGTTGCTATTTGGTCAATTGATTTCCCTTCGGGTGTTGGCCAACTTCTCCATTGATGACCGTAAACTGGCCCTAACTCCCCTACTTCATCTGCCCATTCATCCCAAATTTTTACATTGTGTTGTTTAAGATAAGCGATATTAGTTTTACCTTTTAAAAACCAAAGTAATTCATGAATAATAGATTTTAAGTGTACTTTTTTTGTGGTTATTAATGGAAAGCCTTGTCGCAAATCAAATCGTATTTGATGAGCAAAAATTGACAGTGTACCACTTCCTGTTCTATCCCCTTTTTGAACACCTTCGTTTAGTATTTTATCTAGTAACTCTAAATACTGCTTCATGCTGCTTTTTTCTGTGCGTAAAAAAATATTAATGCGCCAATGATTATCATTGGCATTGATAATATCTGTCCCATAGTTAACCAGTCTAATGCTAAATAACCTAAATGAGCATCAGGCATTCTAAAAAATTCTACAAAAAACCTAAAACATCCGTAAAGAAATAAAACTAACCCTGTTGGTGCCATCACGGGTCTTTGTTTGCTTGTATAAATCCATAAAATAATAAACAAAAGCAAACCTTCTAACCCTGCTTCATAAAGCTGTGAAGGATGTCGTGGAAGTGGCCCTCCGTTTGGAAAAACCATGGCCCAAGACACATCTGAGGTTCTTCCCCATAGCTCGGCATTAATAAAATTTCCTACTCGACCAGCTCCCAATCCAATGGGAACTAAAGGCGAAATGTGATCAGTCAATTCCAGCATGCTACAGTTTTGTTTTTTAGCAAACCACCACATGGCTATAAACACACCTAGCATTCCACCATGAAATGACATCCCTCCTTCCCATAGTTTAATAATAATAAGTGGATTATCAATAAAACTAGAAAAATTATAAAATAAAATGTAGCCGATTCGTCCGCCTAATATTACGCCTAATGCCCCGAAATAAACCAAGTCTTCCATTGCTTCTGGTTTAATAACTGAATATGATTTTTCTGCCCTTTTTTTACCGAGTATCCAAACAGCTGCAAAGCCTAACAAATACATCAGACCATACCAATGAATTTTTAAAGGTCCTAAAGCAATAGCGACTGGATCAATTTGAGGATAAGTTAACATAGCAATATTGTAAAAATAGAAGATTTAATTTTAAGATTGTTTATAAAAATGGTCAAAAAAACTACACATCTAAATTAGAAACATCTAATGCGTTTTTAACAATAAAGTCTCTTCTTGGTTCCACTTCATCACCCATTAATGTTGTAAAAATTTCATCTGCAGCAATCGCATCTTCAATTTTTACATTTAACATTCTTCTACTATTTGAATCCAGAGTCGTCTCCCATAATTGCTCTGGGTTCATTTCTCCTAATCCTTTGTAGCGCTGAATATGCTGTCCTCTTTTTACTTCTTTCATCATCCATTCAAACGCTTGTTTAAAATTAGTTACTTTTTGTTCTTTTTCACCAATCTTCATCAATGATTCATCTGAAAACAAACCAACAGTATCTTCAGCATATTTAGCAATTTTTAAATAATCTTTTCCAGCAAAAAAAGTAGCATGCAAAACAAAGGTTTTCGTAATACCATTCATTTTTTTATTGATAACAAAGTCAAAATCATCATTACTTTTATAATTTAATTCTATGGAATAAACCGCTTTAATTTTATTTTCAACAAGTCTTTGTTCTAATTGTTTAGTCCACTCAATCATTTTCTCCTGACTTTGTTTAATGTCTTCAGTTAAAGGCATAACATACGTCATTTCTTCTAAGAACACATCATCATAACGCCGGCTTAACTTATTAATAACTGAAGTTACATCTGCATATTCAAAGGCTAATTTCTCTAGTCCCTGCCCTTGTATCACAGGCGTAGTTTTATCAGTTTGTAGTTGTGCTTTATCGAGTGCTAATTGAATTAAATATTCATCTAAACCAGCATCATCTTTTACATAATGTTCTTGCTTACCTTTTTTAATTTTATACAAAGGAGGTTGCGCAATATAAACATACCCTTTCTCAATCAGCTCTGGCATTTGTCTATAAAAGAAAGTGAGTAATAAAGTACGAATATGTGATCCATCAACATCCGCATCAGTCATGATGATAATACGGTGATAACGTAGCTTTTCAATATTATATTCTTCTTTACCAATTCCACAGCCTAACGCAGTAATTAAATTACCGACCTCATCTGATGAAATCATTTTATCGAAACGAGCCTTTTCTACATTTAGGATTTTTCCTTTAAGAGGTAATATTGCTTGTGTGCGTCTGTCTCTGCCTTGTTTGGCAGAGCCACCCGCAGAGTCCCCTTCCACTATAAACAATTCTGATAACGCAGGATCTTTTTCCTGGCAATCAGCAAGCTTCCCCGGTAAACCTGCAATATCGAGAGTAGATTTTCTACGCGTCATTTCTCTCGCTTTACGAGCAGCATCTCGAGCCCTTGCAGCATCTATGATTTTATTTACAATCGTTTTAGCTATTTGAGGCTGCTCCAACAAGAACTCTTGTAACTTCTCATTCATTGTTGATTCAACTAATGGTTTAACTTCAGACGAAACCAATTTATCCTTAGTTTGTGAAGAAAACTTAGGATCGGGAACTTTTACTGATAATACGGCTGTTAGGCCTTCTCTAGCATCATCTCCTGTCGTAGATACTTTTTCTTTTTTTGCTAGTCCACTAGATTCAATATATTGATTTATGGTTCGAGTTAATGCTCCCCTAAATCCAGCCAAATGAGAGCCACCATCTCGTTGAGGAATATTATTGGTATAACAAAAAATATTTTCTTGGTAAGAATCATTCCATTGCATCGCAACTTCTACTGTTACCCCTTCCTTCTCAGCAGTAAAATAAAACACATCTTCAAACAAAGGCGTTTTGTTTTTATTTAATTGTTGAACAAAAGCTTTAATCCCACCTTCAAATTCAAATACATCTTCTTTACCTGAACGTTCATCTTTAATTGATATTCTAACGCCTGAATTTAAAAAGGATAACTCTCTTAACCTTTTTGCCAAAATATCATAATGAAACTCAGTATCCGAAAAAGTCTCTTTGCTCGGTAAAAAATTAATGAGTGTTCCTGTTCCTTCTGCATCAGCGACTGCTTCTAATGGAGCAACAGGTTCTCCCATTTTATATTTTTGTTTATGTAACTTACCGTGCTTACGAATCTCAAGTGTCATTTCTTCAGATAAGGCATTTACTACAGAAACCCCCACACCATGTAAACCGCCTGAAACTTTATAGGCATTATCATCAAATTTACCACCGGCATGAAGTACAGTCATAATAACTTCTGCTGCTGAGCGCCCTTCTTCAGGATGTATATCTACAGGAATACCACGCCCATCATCGGATACGCTAATTGAGCCATTTTCATGAATAATAACTTCAACCCCCTTACAAAACCCTGCTAGCGCTTCATCTATTGAATTATCAACGACCTCAAATACCATGTGATGAAGACCTGAGCCATCATCTGTATCGCCGATATACATACCTGGTCTTTTCCTTACTGCATCTAGACCTTTTAGGACTTTTATATTGGAACTATCGTATTCTTGGCTATTTTCACTCATATTTTTCCTATATTGTGCGTTTCACGCTTAACTTAATTCAGCCACATATAAACTCTACTTTCTAATGTAGAGTTTATATGTATAAAGCATAATATTCTTCATTTTCGTACTTTAGCTTCATTATCCCACATGTTCCACGTGGAACATCACTTGTTATTGATTAATTCAATTTCACCATGTTCCACGTGGAACACTTTAAAAACTTTTAATTGATCTAAATCTCCAAAGTTAGAAAGTTCGGTTGTGGACATAAATACCTGACAATTTAAATTAGTTAAAAAACCAAGTAATTTTTTTTTGTTTATAAAATCTAATTCAGCAGTTAAATCATCAATTAGTACACAAACAAAATTGTTGTTTTCATTATTAATGAGTTTAACTTGTGCTAATTTCAAAGCAAGCATTAATAACTTAAGCTGTCCCCTAGAAACAAAATCTTTAGCCAATATGCCATTAATCATCAATTTAAAATCACATCTGTGTGGTCCACTGTGCGTAAAACCATATTTAACATCTTTTTGAATATCATTCGTTAAAGCTAAACTAAAATCAATAGAATCATCCCAACCTGGTAAATAGTTTAGTTCCATTTCATCAAATTTAAAAAAATTTTGACTGATTTCAATAAAAATAGATTTTAATTTATTTATGTATTTATTACGATAGTTAGATACGATTGTACCGTATTGAATTAACTCCGAATTCCAGACATTGATATGCTTAATTTTTTTAGTTTTTAACAATGCATTTCTTTGCTGTAATATTTTCTTATATTTTCTCCAGTTATTCAAAAAACTATCGTTATCGTTAAATACTCCCCAATCTATAAACTCTCTTCTTAATTGAGGCCCACCATCTAACAACAGATAACTTTTAGGGTCTATTAGCAGAACTGGAAGTGAATAAGCTAATTCAGCTTTATCCATATTTTCTTGGTTAATACGAATATCATAAGAATTGCCATCAAGTCTTATTCCTAGATGAAGACTACTTCCATTTTTCTTTTTAGTTTTACCTGAAATGATGAGTTCTTTTTTATCGAACTGAATAACTTGTTTAATATTTTTAGCTCTAAATGAACGAGCTCTACCTAAAATATAAATAGCTTCAAGTAACGAACTTTTGCCACTAGCATTTTTTCCCACTATAAGGTTGATTCCAGGTGAAGGCTCAATAGATGCTTTTTGGATATTCCGCAATGAATAAATATCTAACTTTTCTAAACTCATTTTAGGAAGGGGCGATTTATAGATATAAAAAAGAAGATTCCGAATTAATGAATATTTAAAACTGAATAGGGAAGGGCAGTAAGATAAGACAGAATAAAATCCTTTTTATTCTGTCTTTAATTGCAATGCTTGAAAGAATAGAATAATAAGGATCAAATATATTCTAAAAAAAGTCATTTCTACAAACGCATTGGCATAACAATAAACCGATACAATTGTTGTTCGGGTTCTTCAACAAAACAACTACTTGAATTACTAGCAATAGTAAGGACAGCTAATTCTGAATCTAAATTACTGACTGCATCTAATAAATATTGTGAATTAAATGCTATTGAAATGGGGTCACCTTGATATTCAATAACTAGTTCTTCTTCAGCTTCATCATGCTCAGGGTTATGTGAACTTAATTTAATTAATCCGTTTGAAATTTCAAACGTTACACCTTTAAATTTTTCATTCGATAAAATTGCAACTCGAGTCAGTGCATTTTTTAGTAATTCTTTTTGAATATGAATCTGGTTAAAAAAAGGTTGATCAAAAACTTTACTAAAATCTGGATATTTTGAATCAACTAATTTAGCTGAAAAAACCAAATCTTTAATCATAATTTTAATATTACTATTAGAAAATTGAACATTCAATTCAGCATCTTCATCATCTAATAAACGAGTCAATTCAACGACTCCTTTTCTAGGTAAAATAATCCTAGCTTCATATCCTGTTGCCATACCAATATCATCTTCATAAATTGATAATCGATGGCCATCAGAAGCAACTAATTTTAATCTACTATTTGATATATGGAGTAATAAACCATTCAAATAATATCGAATATCTTGGTTAGCCATACAGAAAATAGTTTTATCTAATGCCTTCTTCATTTTTCCAGCATTGATAACAAATTGATTTTCTAATTTTGATTCTGAAAATTCAGGATAATTATTTGCAGCTAAAGTAGCTAGAGAAAATCGACTTCGACCAGAAGTCACTTTTATTTTATCTCCAGCCAATTCAACTTTAATTTCTGCTTCATTTGGTAATAATCTAACAATGTCTAAAAACTTTCTTGCTGGAACTGTAATTTCTCCAATTTCAGCAGAATCAAGGTTTAATTTTGCTATTAATTGAATTTCAAGATCTGTGCCTGTTAAGACTAAAGACGTTTCATTAACTACAACTAAAACATTAGAAAGAATTGGCATTGTTTGCCTTTTTTCTATAACACTAACAATTTGTTGTAAAGGGATGAGTAATTGTTCTCTATTAATAATAAAATTCATAAATATATTTAAACTTATTACTGTTATTAGTACTTATAATTATTGTTTATAACCAAATATTTTTTTTAAAAATCAATATGTTACATGATTACTAAAGATGTTATTAAAATATTTAATAATTGTGACTATCCTGGTGAAAAAATGACCCCTTAAAAAACATTACAACCAATAAACATTTTGTAAGTATATAAAGTCACAAAGTTATCCACAGACCTAAAATTATAAATTTTTATTGTTCTCATGACAAAGTTTTAATTTATCCTTAAGCAATTAATGTAAATATCGTTTTATGGGAATATAAACAGGGTGTAAAAGGGAATATGTTTTTTTACATACTTGGGCTAGGGTAAAAAATTAAAACGCCTATAAGGTGTGTTTAAGCTGTTTTTGACTAAATACTAAAATGTATATTTTTTTATTAACACCTTTGTCATTTATAACAAATATATTTTCTTTGTTTTTTTATAATTTAGTAAGCATTATTTTGAGTTATAAAATTTATTCAAATGTTTCTAGAACTATTCAAAATGAATCTTATCTAAATTTTGTTCTATTAAAAATATTATTTAAGTTTTAAGAAATAGTTATTTTTTTTTACCTTTCAGGTTGAGCAAATATTTTTCTTAGGTTAAGAAAATTTTTAACCAATTTGTAACTTGTAATAATAAATATTAAGTTATTATTTTTATTTATTATTACTATTAGTACATAAAAAATTTGTGGATAACACATTTTTAGCTAAATTAATTCAGTGTCTTAGGTTGTTTGTAAAAGTATTGTTTTGTTTGCTTCAAAGATGTGGATAAAAAAGCTATTCTATTTAACTGTCTTCTTATCCACAGTTTGTTAGATATTAAAGTGACAAGGTTCTTAACAGGTTTTGATAATCTTCAGAAACCTTAATATCACTTTCTCTTAATGAATGAATTCGTTTGCATGCATTAATAACTGTTGTATGATCTCTACCTCCAAAGGCATCACCAATTTCAGGAAAGCTGTGACGAGTTAATTCTCTAGCTAAGCACATGGCTATTTGTCTTGGGCGAGTGATTGATTGTCTACGGTTTTTAGAAGATAAGTCGGCAATACGAATTTTAAAATATTCAGCAACTGTTTTCTGGATATTATCAATATTAATTAATTTATCCTGTAAAGAAATTAAGTCGTGCAAGGCTTCTTTAGTAAAATCAATAGTGATCTCTTTACCCGTAAATTGTGCATTAGCAATAACTCTTCTTAATGCTCCTTCCAGATCTCTAACATTGGAGGGAATTCTTTTACCGATAAAAAATGCAACTTCTTGGGGTAAATCCACATTTGCTAAACTAGCTTTTTTCAATAGAATTGCAGCCCTTGTTTCTAAATCGGGTGGTTCGATAGCAACGGGTAAGCCCCAACTAAACCTAGATTTTAATCGATCTTCCAAACCTTCAATTTCTTTAGGATATTTATCACAAGTTAAAACAACCTGGTGTTTTTTATCTAGCAGATTATTGAAAGTATGAAAAAACTCTTCTTGAGAACGACCTTTACCTGCTAAGAATTGAATATCATCAATCAGTAGTATATCTACACTACGGTAGTAATCTTTAAATGCATTAATAGTATTGTGTTGAAAAGCTTGAACCATATCTTGAACAAATTTTTCAGAATGCAAATAGATAATATTTGCATTTGGGTTTTTCTCAATAGCAGCATTACCAATAGCATGCATAAGGTGAGTTTTTCCAAGTCCAGAACTTCCATAAAGAAACAATGGGTTATAGGCTTTACCAATATTTTCTGATACTTGAAGAGAGGCTGCTCTTGCAAGTTGGTTTGATTTACCTTCAACAAAACTATCAAAAGTAAATGTTTTGTTTAAGAAGTTAGAGCGTTTGGGGTTTTCTTTTTTTGTAAAATTTTTTTTAAGTAGCTTAGGTTGAATTAAAGGAGAAGTTTTTTTAGAACCAATTTCAAATTCTAAAAGTAATGTGCCATTTGAAAACTCAGAAATAGCATCTTCAACTTTTGTTAAAAAATGTTGTTTGACGTGATCAATAATAAATCGGTTGGGTGCCAATAATTTTAGGGTATCATTTTTTTCTACAGCTTGTAGGGGTCTGATCCAGGTACTAAAATCACTGGAAGGGATTTCGTTTTCAAGTTTTGATAAACAGTTATTCCAGATTGAGCTCATTGGATTTGTATAAAGTAAGTTTATTTTAATTATGAATTACATTGACAGAGTGTACTATTCTATTTTATCATCCGACGTCTTTTTTATCCGTTTTTTGTTAAAAACACTTTATAGGACTTACTCAAATGAAAAGAACTTATCAACCAAGTAAATTAAAGCGTGCTAGAACTCATGGTTTTCGTGCAAGAATGGCTACCGTTGGTGGACGTAAAGTAATAAATGCTCGTAGAGCAAAGGGTCGTGCTGAATTAACTGTATAGTTGGTGATCAAGACTTTCAGTTTTCCTACAAAGTTAAGGTTAGGGAATCCTGAAGAATATAAAAAGGTATTTGCTAACCCAGTTAAAACGACTGATAAGTTTTTTACTTTGTTAGCAATAAAAAATGATCAAGACCATCCCCGATTGGGGCTTGCAATTGCAAAAAAAAATATAAGAAAAGCAGTTACAAGAAATATAATAAAAAGAGCTGTTAGGGAGAATTTTAGGTTACAGCAACATCAGTTAATTAATATTGATATTGTTGTGTTAGCTAGACGAGATGCTGCACAGGCATCGCCTGATTTATTACAAAAGTCGTTAAATAAACATTGGCTTAAACTAATAGACAGATGCGAATAATACTCATAAACCTTATAAGATTTTATAAATACTTTATAAGTCCTTTGCTTGGTTCTAGGTGTAGATTTTATCCTACGTGTTCAAGTTATAGCCTTGAAGCCATTGAGATTCATGGTGCTTTTAAAGGTTCTTTCCTTGCAGTTAAAAGATTACTTAAGTGTCACCCTTTTCATGAGGGCGGTATAGACCCTGTTCCAGATAAACTTGGTAAATAACAATGGATAACATTAGATTTCTACTCGTTGTTGCATTAGCAATGATTTCTTTCATGCTTTGGGAAGCGTGGCAATTAGATTATGGGCCAAAGCCCGAAGTAGCTGTTTTAGAAAAACCTACTATCAATGATTCTCAGCAAGATTTACCCGGTTTAGATAAGTCTCAAACTTCAGGAGTTGCACAAAGTGTAGAAGCTGTACCTAAGCTTGAAGTGCCTGCAGATAAAGTTATTACTGTAAAAACAGATGTTTTTACAGTAGAAATTGATGTTATAGGAGGAACTGTCCGTAATCTTGATTTATTAAAGTATCCTCATGAAAAAGAAAATACAATTATAAATAAATTGTTTGCGCTTGTTGGAATGGATCCTCAAGAAAAAGACCTTTCACCTATTCGTTTATTTGATAGTAATGCTGAAAAATTATTTTTGGCACAAAGTGGATTAATTGCAAATAATGGTTCAGCTAAAGCACCAGATCATCACACTTCATTTTCAACAGAAAAGGATAATTATGAATTAGATGATGGGCAAGATAGTTTATCTGTCCCATTAGTTTGGACGAACAACGAAGGTTTAGTTGTAACAAAAATATTTACGTTTGTACGCAATAGTTACAATATTACTGTTGAACAAAAAGTAAGTAATGATTCTGCAAATACTTGGACTGGAAGACAATATGGTCAACTTTTAAGAGTACCTTTTGTGGATGATAAAGGTAATACATTTATCAGAACTTACGCGGGTGGTGTTGTTTATACAGAAGAAGAAAAGTACCAAAAAGTTGAGTATGACGATATGGCAGAAGAAAACCTAGATGTTACTACACTGGGTGGATGGAGTGCTATGACTCAGCACTATTTTGCATCAGCTTGGATACCACCTTCAGATCAGGAAAATCAATTTTATACAAAAGAGTTAAAAGATTGGCGTTATGTTATTGGTTCTTACTCTCCTCCTATGACTATAGAGCCTCATACAGATAAAGTATTTAGTTCACACTTATTTGCTGGACCAAAAATTCAACCGATGATGGAAAAGGTTGCCCCTGGTTTGGAACTAACTGTAGATTACGGATGGTTGACTATTATTGGAAAACCTATTTACTGGTTACTTAACAAAATACATGACAAAATTGGTAACTGGGGATTTTCTATTTTAGGCGTTACGCTGTGTATTAAATTATTGTTCTTTAAATTGTCTCAGGCTAGTTTCCGCTCTATGGCCAAGATGCGTAAGATTCAACCGCGTCTTAAAGAAATGCAAGAAAAATATGCAGATGATAGGCAGCGCTTTAATACAGAAATGATGGCTATGTATAAAAGAGAGAAGGTAAACCCAATGGGGGGGTGTCTTCCTATTATGGTGCAAATTCCAGTTTTTATCTCTCTATATTGGGTATTAATAGAAACAGTAGAATTACGTCAAGCAGACTTTATTTTGTGGATTCAAGATTTATCATCACAAGATCCATTTTTTATTTTGCCAGTTATCATGGGTATTACTATGAAAATTCAGCAAAGCTTAAATCCAGCACCAATAGACCCATTACAAGCAAAAGTAATGAAAATGTTTCCAATTATATTTACTGTTTTCTTCTTGTTTTTCCCTGCTGGACTTGTTTTTTATTGGGTATGTAATAACACTTTGTCTATTCTTCAGCAGTGGTACATTACTAAACAAATTGATGCAGAAAATTAACTAGTAATTTTTAACAGTGCTAGTTTTTTTAAAATTATATTTTATAGAGTGGATCTGTAGTCCACTCTATTTTAATAATTGAATTAATAAGGTAAAACACTAGCAACAAGTGAAACAAAAAATACAAGACACTATTGCAGCCATTGCAACCCCCCCTGGAAATGGAGGGGTAGGTATTATTAGAATTTCAGGCGTATCAGCTTTTGAAATAGCTAAACAACTCACTAACAAATCATTTCTTCCCAGACAAGCGCTTTTTACATCTTTTAGAGATGAAGATAAAACTGTAATTGATTCAGGTATTCTCTTATATTTTCCCAATCCATCTTCGTATACAGGTGAAGATACAATAGAACTGCAAGGACATGGTGGAATAATAGTTTTAGGCATGCTATTAAAACGAGTTCTTAGTTTAGGTGCTAGATTAGCTAACCCTGGGGAATTTACAGAAAGAGCTTTTCTTAATAATAAACTGGATTTAGCACAAGCAGAAGCTGTTGCAGATTTAATAGAAAGTAGTACAGAGCAATCTGTACGATCTGCACAAAAATCAATGCAGGGTGTTTTTTCGGAACAAATTAATGAATTGGTTGATGAACTGACAGAATTAAGAGTTTATGTAGAAGCTGCGATTGACTTTGTTGATGAAGAAATAGATTTTTTATCTGATGGAGTTGTAGAAAAAAAAATAATTGATATATTAGAAAGAATCAAAAAAATACAAAAAACTGCGCAACAAGGTCAATTATTGCGTGATGGTATGACCGTGGTTTTGGCAGGGAAACCCAATGCAGGGAAATCTAGTTTACTTAATGCGCTTGCGGGTCATGAAGCTGCGATAGTCACAGATATTGCTGGTACTACTCGAGATATTTTAAAGGAACATATTCAAATTGATGGTATGCCGTTACATATTATTGATACAGCTGGTTTACGAGAAAGCAATGATATAGTTGAAAAAGAAGGAATACGTCGAGCACACGAAGAAATAAAGCAAGCTGATAAGGTTTTATTACTGATTGATAGTACTGATTCTGACATAGACTCGGTTATCAATACGTTACCAAGTAATCTTAATATTACAAAAATTTATAACAAAATTGATTTATTGGGTAGAGAGCCTGAAATAATAGAAAATAAAGATGAAACTCAAATATACCTTTCAGTTAAAAAAGGGGAGGGAATGGAGTTATTAATAAATTATTTAAAAAATAGTGTAGGGTTTAACGGCGAAACAGATGATGTTTTTATTGCGAGAAAAAGACATTTAGAGGCATTAACTCAAGGTCATAAATTTGTTAAAAGCGCATTACTACAACTGCAAAATAAAGCTGAAGAGTTGGTTGCAGAAGATTTAAGACAAGCACAAAATGGCCTTTCAGAAATAACTGGAGCATTTAGTTCTGATGATTTGTTGGGAAAAATATTTAGCTCTTTCTGTATTGGAAAGTAACAAATGATCAACTTATAACTATAACTATAACTATTAATATTTAGTCAAATTTCAGTATTCTATAACTTAAAATTTTTTTGAACCTGAAAAGACTGAGAACGAATTTTCTTTGACTAGACTTTAACTAAAAATTCCTTAAAATGTAACAAAGATTTAAAGTGAATATGTTAGTAAGTTATGTATAGGAAGTCTAAAGGAAGGGGGGGTCTAACGCTTTTCAAAAAAGTTGCAAGGAATACCTAATTGCGTCGTTCGCAAAACAAACCTATTTTTATAATTGAATAATAAATAGAGCCTTTAGCTGAGGTTAAAACTATTCTTTTAAAAGGCTCCATTGTTTTATATTAAAGAACCTTTAACTGTAATAGTTTACATACTGTAGTTTTGTATTTTATTTATTTCACTTTAACAAAAATACTGATTAATAAAAAGGTATTAATCAGTTGGGTAGGTGATAATTGTTCATTTAGAATATTTAAGCTAATAAAATAACACAGGTTTTGAACACAACCTATCTATACTTGAAAGTATCCCATAGGGATACTATAGGATACTTTTAAAACAGCTTTTAGTACGCTAATTCATATCATTTTATTACTGTACAGGTCCCATTCCAATAAGCTTAAATTGTCTATAAGGCCAATGAGATATATTTTCTTCTTGTAACGAGATGCTACGATATTCACCTTCAAAATTTACTCTATCAATATATATCACTCCAAGACCACCGTGACCTTGATTACGCATTTTCCAATGCTGACCTATACAAGATTGCTCATCTCTTTCCATAGCCCAATTACTTGCCTTTCCAGACCATACAGGATGCCATATCTCCAGATTGCTATCCTTCGCTTCCAGAACAACATGTTTGTTTTCCGAATCCAAATATTGACGCATTATATTCAAGTGTTTGGCATTTTGTACGTTGAATCTCAGTACACCATGAGAAGAATCTTGTGAATAGCTTGCTCCACATTCTGCATAAGCGTTTGAGAACAGAAAACTTGTCATCACGAAAAGTATAATTTTTTTCATTTTTTTTCCTATAATTAATTAAATTAATGATATCTCTCTATCACGAACAAGAGGTTAAACCTCTAAAAGTAATGTGTTTATGATTTTTAGGGGGGTAACAATCAGAAAATAACGGTATAAGTTATTGCACTAATTTGATTGTTTAGAAAACTTCTTTAAAGCGATACTAATCCATAGTTTCCGCTCGAAGAGTTTCTGCTAAAACACTCTAAAACAAGAGTTATTCAACAACAATTATTTTCACTTCTATTGCTGTTGGGAGATATCTTAACTAGAGTTTCCTAAGAATAGCCTAAAAATAATCTAAAAATAATCTAAAGTTATATTTTGTAGTGGCAGTGGCAATATATGTTATGAAGGTAATATGGTAGACTTTAGAACGCCATGTCACAAAAATTGATTTGCCACGCGGCGAATTATTTGGTCATGGCACTTCTTTGTATCTGTATCCACACTTTTCTAGACATAAAGTTACACAGTTTTTTGCTGTATTTTGTAATCTTCGAGTGACAAATAAACATTAGCGGAATGAATTATTTCTCGATTATAAAAGCCTCAATATATTCAAATATTGCCTGTTTAGCCTCATCCCGAGTCTTAAACGTCTCATGTGTACCCATTCAGTTTTTTAAGGTATGGAAAAGCTTTCAGAAACAAGTATCCCAGCAATTCCCTTTATGACTCATTGACTGAATTATATGATGATTTTTTAACATAGTCCGCTGACTATCTGATGCATACTGGCTTCCACGATCCGTATACCAAATCAATCCTTTGCTTGATTTTCGTTGCCAGATTGCTATCAATAAAGCGTTATTCACCCGCTGAAAATCATGGAAACGG
>JAGLDH010000085.1 GCA_023145835.1 Methylococcales bacterium | reverse complement strand
GGAAAATGGAATTTCGAGGGGATTCATCGCCTTGAAAGCCTTTTGTAGTTTATGAGCCGCAACTATTAGGTCTTAATTTATTAATGGAATATATTTTGGCGGAAGATCCTTGATAATCAGGAAACTCTTTGTCGAAATTCTCTAACTCAAATGATGAAAAATAAATAATTGGGACAAACAAAAAGTTAAATAAGATCCAGACTAACTTAGCATTTGATTTATTTAGATAAAAAAAACATTACAAGGAAAAAACAATGAAATCAAGAAATATAACTAACTTATCATCAATTGCTTCAGTTATCGGAATGATACTCATGACTGTTTCAGCAGAGGCAGCTAATGGTTATTTTGACTGTCCGCTCAGTCCAACTGAATTTAAAGTACCCATTCCCAATCCAGACCCAGGGTCTGAGCCGGGGAAATTTCCAGCTGATCTAGATAAGATTTTGGGCTATGTATTGCAAAATAATATTAGTTCTGTAAAAGAGCTATTGGATCATTCTCCTGATCATATCCGTAAAAACTATGCTTTCGTAGCAAAGTCACGTGGACTGGGACAAACTAGTGTTAATGAACCTGGGCTTATGTTGTTTGGATCAGATGGCAGGTTTATGATGAATATGGATACCGCACCCTCCTCTCCTCGTTATGAAATTGTTGACCTGGCTTATCTTAATGATGGTGGGAATTGGGAGTTTAAGTCTTTAGATTTTAGTAGTAGCCCACCTGTTTTAAGTTCCAATGGTGGTAATAATGGGGAATGCCGTGATTGTCATGGACAAGGTGGTGTCACTAGCAATGGACCAATGCGACCTTTCTGGGGAAATTATCTTGATTGGCCTGGTATTTTTTCAGATGATGGACAAAACGGGGAGAAAACAACAGCAGCTCAAGTTCCCACATTGACACGGATAAAAAACGGCACTCAAAATCCAGATCGGTTTCATAATATTATGACTACCACTCGTTTTTTTGACCAAATCGATCAACCCATTTTCTTACCAGATCGCCAATATGGCAACAGTTTGACCGTAGCTAATAATGCAATAGGGAGTGCGGCAGCAGAAAGTATTTTTAAGCGTGCAAAAAAATCTCCTCTTTATAATCAATTAAGAGAAGAATATGTAACTTTAGCATATTGTGCACGTTCAGGTGAAGTTTCATCAGAGGATAAAACAAGTCTTTCCGAGCTGATAGAAAGATTAGGCGGAAGTACATCTGTAATTGATCAAAGTCTATTCAATGGTTGGATGGATATCGTTCGGCTATGGGGGTTAGATCCACAGCATGAGTTTCCATTGCATAAATTGACTAATGAATATGCTTCGACAACCCTCAACGATGTTTATTGGAACGCAAGTAGTGGCTCCGTCGATGAACAGGTAACTATTCTTGTCCTATTAGATCTAGCAAAGAACAATTCACAGGTTGACGCAATTTTAAGTAATAGTCCATCTTCATATGGAATGACCAATTGTGAGATTCTTTTTAGCAATCAAAAAGAATACCTACAACATAAAGTCTATGCCAATTTCACTCTAAAGGGTAATGCCCGACAGCTCGCTCGATCTAGTTACTATGATATTAACTATACCCGTGTCACGCAGTCTATGGATAACGTAAAAGCAGAATTATGTAGTTTGTTAACTAACCAAATAGGGACAAATCCATCAGAGCCAATTCCTCAACCTCAACCTCAACCACAGCCAATTAATGATGCTTGCCTACAAGGGCAAACTCCTATTGGAAATGTTGAAATTACTGCAGATAATGAAGTTTGTTTAAAAAATGTGTCTAATGGAAATAAAAGTCAAATGGCTCTTTTTGTACCGGCAGACAAAGTAGGTAGTACTTTAGAAATAATCTTGAGTCATGGAAGTGGTAATGGAGACCTACTTCATAAACATGACAATAGACCAAATAGTACAACTTATGACCATATTTCAAAAAATGCAGGTAATGAAGAAAGAATATTGGTTACCAATGTACAAAAAAACTGGAATTATATTCATGTACAGACTGATACAGCATTTTTAGGGGTCACTTTGCTTGCACGTTATATCCAATAATTTAAACTCTAAATAACTTATTAGCATTTAAGTTATATCTTTAACAAATGCAAGAATGTATTAGTGAGCTTCTACTAATTCTATCTGAGTAAGTTACTCCTAAAATGTTTAAAAATAAGTCGAAAATCCTGTTAATTGTAAACTATTAACAGGGTTTTCAATGACATTATCGAATATTTTAGGCATATAGTTGCCATTCATAAATAACTAAAGATACCCATCAGTTAAGAAATCTCTGATTAAGTCTAAAAGCAACAATGTAGTAGAATGTAATTTATTGAACACTGGTGTTTATAAATCAACTTGTTCAGAGACCCACTAAAGGATAAGCTTAGAAAAGAAACCAGTTAAATTGAAACTAAATAAAAGGGAGTCAAATGCAAAAAAATCAAGCGATTCTTCTGCATAATACCGCTCAACAGTCAGGCTTGAATAGATAAATGTTTTATGGTGATTTGAGTAAAAATCATCATAAAAAAACTAGGACAGATACGACTTAAAATGATTCTAGACAGCAGATTATTCTAACTTTCTCCAAGCTTGAGAGTGTCATTTCTTTTGTGTAACTGCTTATTTTTGATCTCTAATATGAAGGGATAAGGAGTTACACAGAATTATTTATAGTCTCAATTTTATGCAGACAAACTCTTGCGAATCATTCTGATAGTTTCTGTTGATAACGGCTCTCTATTTTGGTCTAATTTAACGCCATCAAGCTTACTTGCTACCTTATCAATTGTAGTAATAAACTCATCAAATATTTTTAATGGATTATCTAATACAGCGGGTTGTAAAAAAAATACAACACCTGGACAACTGAATGACTCTATATTTGTATCAGGGAATGTTCCAGGTTCAACCATGCTTGCCACAGCAAAATCAACCTTGCGGTTTTCATCCAATCGTTCAAAGATTTTTACACTACCATATTCAAGTTTGGATTCTTTAAAAACATTTAATAAATCTTTCCCTTTGAATCCATCATAATCTAAGGCAAATACATGTATTTGGATAATAGAAGGGACTTCTATATTAGTCTTTTTTTCTTCTGACTCATTTTGTTTACCCCTGACATCTTTAAAATCATCAACTTCTAATTCATTTGGGATTTTATTATCAACTTCAGGTTTAGGTTTAGGTTGGTCATCCATCTTCAGGCTAGTGGTTTCTGCAAAACTTGAATTAAAAACATCTTCCATTTCCGGACTAGGTTTTGGTGTTATCTCAGCATTAGATGATTCAACTGCGTAATCTTTAAATTCTTGCTCCTGGTAATTCGAAGTATTATTAAAAATTGGGTCATCATTAGGAGACAGCTCATAATCTGAAACAGCCCCTAAAGGTAAAGGTACAACATCAAAATCATCATTTTCTGTATTTATAATTAATGAATCATCAATTTTCCCCAGAGGATCTCTGTTGTTATAAAAACTATTTCGATGAGACTTTCTACTCTGAAAAAAATGCCATATCACCATGCCTAGCATGGTTAAAACACCCAAAGTAATAATCACTATTCTTAATATATCTTTATCCATTAGTTTTCTGCCATGTCTACTGCTTCTTCAATATCTACGGATACCATTCGAGATACCCCCGGTTCTTTCATCGTGACACCAGCTAATTGCTTAGCAATTTCCATTGTCACTTTATTATGAGAAATATATAAAAACTGTACTGTTTCTGACATCTCCTCAACCATTTGTGAAAATCTTACCACATTGGCGTCATCTAAAGGAGCATCAACTTCATCCAGCAAACAAAAAGGAGCTGGATTTAAATCAAAAATTGAAAATACCAATGCTACTGCAGTTAACGCTTTTTCTCCACCTGACAGCAAGTGAATTGAACTATTTCGCTTACCAGGAGGCCGAGCAATAATGTTTACTCCTGCTTCTAATAAGTCAGTGTCAGTTAATTCTAAATAAGCTTGTCCACCACCAAACAATTTAGGAAACTTAGCTTGTAACCCTATATTAATTTTATCAAAAGTTTCTCTAAATCGCAGCCTACTTTCTTTATCAATTTTACTAATTGCTTGATCCAATGTATTTAAGGCATCAATCAAATCATTATACTGTTCGTTAAGAAAGTCCATCCTTTCTGCTTGAGACTTATACTCTTCAATAGCCGTTAAATTAATAGACCCTAACCTTTCTATTTGCTTAGTAAAACTCTCTAGTCTATGCTTCCATTCATCTTCTTCTGCATCGTCAGATAAAGTTTGTAATACTTGCTCAGGGTCTGTGTCAATTTCATTTAACTGTTCAGTTATCGTCTGCTGTCTAACATTACTGTCTTGTTGTTCAAACCTAACCTTATCCAACAGTTCTTTTTGTTCTTCCATCGACCGTTGTGTCCGAGTATGTTCTTCAGCTTTATGAGTAATCTCTGTTTCTGTTTCTTGTTGAGTAAGTCGGTCTTGTTGTATTTTGTCTTCCAAGACCTTTTTTTTACCCGCTACATCTTCCAATTGTATCTTTTCATCATCCAAAGGTAGTAATGTAGAATTTATTTTAATTTCTAATTCTACGATACGCTCAGCTGACTGTTGGTTTTGTAGTTGTAAACGTTCAATTTGTTTACTTGTTAATCCTTCAGATGCTTTTAATGACTCGATTTTCCCTTGCACCGTATGAACTGTTTTTTGTGCGTCATTAACAGCAATATTTACTGCATGTAGTTTTGTGTCTAACTTTTGATTTTCTTCAGTTAAAGTTTCTTTTTTACTACTTAATAATTCAAGTGTCTCTTCCGCACCTAGTTTTAATCCATCTGACTCATCAACTGTTTCAGCAATATCAGATATTTCAGCAACAATTTCTTCAATATCATAACTAATCTGGTTTAACCGTTGCTGTTGCTGTTCTTGTCTCGCTGAATAAGCACTAAATTGAGAACTTTTTGCTGAATACTCAGAACCAAGAATTTTATCCTTTAGTTGCAAGCTTTCCCTGCTAGCCTCAGCATCTTTTAGTGATTTTTCTGTTTTGTCCAGCTGTTCCTCTATTTCTTCTATCTCACTCAGTAATTCATCACATCTTTGCTTTAAAAGACGTAATTCCTTTTCTCGCTGTAAAACACCTTGTTTACTATCTTTAGACCTAGAAATATTGATCCAATCTTTAGCCAGCCAATCTCCATTTGGTGTAATAATTGATTCATAGACCTTAATATTAGAACTCAATTTTCTTGCCGCCTCAAGGTTATCTGCATAATAAATACCAGATAATAATCCACTTAGATCCCAAGGTGATTTAACCTTTTGTAATAACAAGGGTAAATTGTCACTTTCCATTGTTTTAGATTGATGTGTATCAAACACAATAACTGATTGGTCTGTTAGAAATTGTAACCCTTGGACAATCTTATTAGTATTTTTTGTACAAATCGCTTCAAGATAGTTTCCCAGGACGGTTTCAACTGCTGTTTCCCAACCAGGTTCAACGTCTAAAAATTCAGCTAAACGTTGGTTATTTGAAAGCTCCATTTTCTCTAACCATTGAACAAGGTTTTTTTTATCTTTACCCATTGCGTGTTGCTGCAACAACTCTAACGAGGTAATTTTTCCATTAATTTTTTGTAATTCAGAACGGTTTTGGTGTAATTGATCATGAAAGTTTTTCAATTGTTGTCGTTGATCTATAATTTGATTATATACTGCTTCCAATTGTTCCTGTAGATCTTCCCTATCTGTTTCAATCAATTCAATACTGCTATCAAGAGATTCAATTTCAGCTTGTAGATCTGTTTTTGATAATTCATTTCGTTCTGTTTGAAGTTTTTCTAACCGTTGTTGCAATTGTTGGGATTGAGTTGTTAAATGTGAGAGTTTTACCCGTTGAACTTCTACCTGTTCATTATACTTTGAACTCTCGATTAAATAGTCTTCCCATTGCTTTTGCCAATTTGCTTTATTACTTTGTAGTTCTTGCTGAATATCTACATTTTCTTCGAATTGTTCTGTCGCAACAATTTTGTTTTCTTCAGCTTCATCAAGTGAAGCTTTAATCTCTTCCAGTTGCTCAATATCCTGTTCACACTCATTTTGTGAATGTGCAGCTTGCTGTTTCAAACGATCAATTTCAAGCAACGTTTCTTCATGATTGGTTTCGTTATGTTTAATCGTTTGTTGTAATCGACTTACATCAGCAACCACTTGATAATATTCTTCTTGAGCAGAGTCTAATTGATGCTGTTGTTGTTTTTGCTCTGCTCGCTTGGCATCAATAGACTTATCTAGTTGTCTAAGTAATTCAAATAGCCGATTATGCTCTGCAGCAATCTCTTGTAATCGACTTTCTAATTGTGTAGAAATTTGGTGATAACTATTCCATCTAATGGCCAACAATTCACGTTTATACTGACGTTCTTGCTTTTTTAACCCTGTAAATTTCTCAGCTTTTTCAGATTGTTTTTTTAAATTTTCTAATTGTTTTTCAACTTCTTCCCGTAAATCATCTAACCGTTCTAGGTTTTCTCGAGTATGACGCATTCGAGTTTCAGTCTCATTCCGTCGTTCCTTATATTTTGAAATACCCGCCGCTTCTTCAATATGAACTCGTAACTCTTCAGGCTTTGATTCCACCATTCTAGAAATCGTACCTTGTTCAATAATGGCATAACTTCTTGCACCTAAACCCGTGCCTAAAAACAAATCAGTAATATCTTTGCGTCGGCATTTAGTTCCATTCAATGCATATTGAGACTGTCCGTCTCGAGTCACTTGTCTTCTTATCGAAATAGTGCTGTATTTAGAATATTCTCCACCGGCCTTACCTTCACTATTATCAAAAATCAATTCCACTGAAGCAATACTAACGGGCTTTCTACCAGATGATCCATTAAAAATGACATCAGCCATGCTACCACCCCGAAGATGCTTAGCAGAGCTTTCCCCCATAACCCAACGAACGGCATCAATAACATTTGATTTTCCACAACCATTAGGCCCAACAACTGCGGTTAAGTTACCTTTGATAATAATGGTGGTTTGGTCAGCAAATGACTTAAACCCAGAAAGTTTGATTTTATCCAGCTTCATTACTGGTAGAATATCCCTTGAATTGAATTAACCAGTTATTATACCTTTTAACATTCTAAATGCACCATTTAAAAACCTAGATTTCATCAAAAGTCATTGCTTTAACATCTTGATATAAACCGCAATTATTTTAGAAAAAACAGGCTGGTAAAAAACCATACATTTCAACTTTTAATTTAAATTATTATGAGCACTAAACCAAGTAAAAACCTTGATACTTTTGATAATCCAAAACCAGGACGTGACTTTACTATTCGTATTGACATTCCCGAGTTTACTTGCCTTTGTCCAATGACGGGGCAACCTGATTTTGCCACCATTACTATTGAATACGTACCGAATAAACTATGTGTGGAATTAAAAGCTCTTAAGTTATACATGTGGTCTTTTCGTGAACAAGGTGCGTTTCATGAAGCAGTAACCAATGAAATGCTAGACGATATTGTTAAGGTTATATCACCTAATTTTATTCGCATACGTGCTGAGTTTAATGTACGAGGTGGAATTTATACCACCATCGTGGCTGAACATAAAGATGACAAATGGACTACACCACAATTGATTAATTTACCTTAATTTCAGATATAAATTTCTTAAGAAACTATACTGAATGAATGACAGAAAAAACTTATTATAATAGCGATATTGCTGTTGCCCTAAAATATGATGGACAACATGCCCCAAAAGTAACTGCAAGTGGTGAAGGTGTTACTGCCGAGCAAATCTTAATGCTAGCAGAAAAACATGGTATTCCACTCCAAAATGAGCCAGAGTTAGCAAGAATTTTGGCTCAAGTTCCTCTAGGGGAAGAAATTCCTCAGGAACTTTATATTGCAGTTGCAGAAATCATTTCTTTTGCTTATTTCCTAAGTGGAAAAGTATCAGATAATCTAAACGAATAATAATACCGACATGACTTTTAAAGAAGCACTCACTACACTTCCTCAATATATCCTACCCCATCATTTTCTGTCGACTATAATGTCAAAATTTACGCATTCTGAGATTAAAGTATGGAAAAACTTGATGATTACTCAAATCATTAAGGTTTATGGTGTCAATATGTCTGAATCAAAAGAACAGAATATTAATAATTTTTCTAGCTTTAATCATTTTTTTACGCGAGAACTAAAACCACACGCTAGATCTATAACTAAAGTTAAGAATGCCGTCGCATGTCCTGCTGACGGGGCTGTTAGCCAAGCGGGTATTATTGAACAAGGTAAAATATTTCAAGCAAAAGGAAAATCCTTTTCTACAATAGATTTATTAGGAGGAGATGCACAAAGAACCGAACCATTTGAAGAGGGTTCTTTTACAACCATTTACCTTTCTCCTAAAGACTATCATCGTTTACACATGCCTGTAAAAGGTACGTTAACTGAAATGGTACATATTCCAGGAAGACTATTCAGTGTCAATACCGCAACAACAAATTCTGTACCCGGCCTTTTCGCGAGAAATGAACGTGTAGCCTGTCTATTTGATACTGAACTTGGCCCAATGGCATTAATTTTAGTCGGCGCTATTTTTGTCTCTAGTATTGAAACTGTCTGGCACGGCATTGTCACCCCACCAACAATTGATTCTGTCCGTTCATGGAAATATCAAAATAATGAGACTGTAATCGCAAAAGGGGAAGAAATGGGGCGCTTTAATATGGGCTCTACTATTATTGTATTGTTTGGAAAAGACAAGGTTGAATGGGAAGAATCTTTTAAGGCTGGAAAAACCGTTAAATTAGGTGAGATGATCGGAAAATCATAATATATTTAACATGCTATTCTTAGCTAACAGTAACTTATAAAAAGATGAGTAAGATTATCAAGAAAACTCGATAACCTTACTTTTATCTCTATTCTGCATATTAATCTACAAAGTCATTTCCCCTTCCGTCCCATCAATTAAAAAAGTTGGAAATGAGATCATATTTAAACCAAATTACATTAAACGTGATCATGCTATTTTTAACAACACTTCATGCCCAAGCAGCACATTCTATTCCACCTGTTGTATCTATTAATACTCAAGGCTTACAAGCAACCTTACATTGGTCTAAAAATAATAAAGCAGCCGGATATCGCTTATTTTATGCTCCTTATCCCTATCAAGGAGAAGAATCCATTTCAAGTGTTGATTTAGGTAATAACACTAATTTTTCAATTAAATTATGGCAAAAAGCAACCTACTTTGTTGCCATCCAATCTTATGATGCTAATAATAAAAGCAGTGAATATTCTAACATTGGTTTTGTACAAATTCAGGATAGGGGTAGCGAATATGATTATTTCTGGGAAACAGTTATAAAAGAAATAACCGATAAACAATTTATCTCTGATGATTACTTGTATTCTCAGTTGCCTAATTCAGAAACTTGTTTTGAAGGATCAATTAATGTATCAGTTAAGACTAGATCGCTCAACACACTAAACCAAATTAGAAACTTACATCATTTACCAGCCGTACAATATGATACAACTTCTGATATTGAAACCCAAAAAGCAGCATTGATTCAACATGCAAATAATTTTTTAGTCCATACTCCTCCAAAAAACTCTAAATGCTTTAGCCAAACAGGGTTAGATGGGAGCAATAGTAGTAATTTAAGCTTAGCTCATGACAACAAAGATCCTGCAAATGACTTAATTGGTCTTATTGATGATGCCTTTAATATCTCATCAGTGGGGGGTGTTGGTCATAGAAGACATTTATTAAATCCTTTTTTACAATTCACCAGCTATGGACAAGTTTATGGTGCTTCTTCAGTTAAGGTTTTTGATTTTTCTAATAGCATCGATTCTACATCAACTGATATACCAAGTTTTGTTGCCTTTCCTTACCTACGTTATCCTTATATTTTTTTCTCCGATAAAATATCCGATAAAAAAACACCCTGGAATTTATCAATTATTGAAGATAATATATCTCAATGGGGTAATTTACATGATTACTTCTCTGAATCTACTGTATCAGTTACGCAAAAAAGTAATAACCAACAATTAATTATTCATGATTTATTTTCAGACACTAATAAAGTTGGAATACCTAACAATCTAAGCTGGATGGTAGATGAATGGCAATACGATACTTGGTACACAGTATCGATTGATAATATTAATTATCAGTCAGGGGAAATCAGTAGTATTGAGTATGATGTCTTTATTGATTACAAAAATTTCTTTCATCTTGATTTCCCATTAGAAAAAGATGATATTCAAACAAAAAAAAACTCAATTAATGGCAAATTATTAGATGTTGATGATAAAGATAAATTTGAAGTAAAGTTAAGTGGAAATATTTCCTTTATTGGGAAGAGTCAATTCTCTAATACTGCTTTTTTTATTGAAGTTTATAACTCTGATAAACAGCTTCTACAAATAAGTGATAAACCTTTTTCACTTAATTTACCTAATAACATTTATACCCTTGTGGTTTCCAGCTGCTATAACTTATCATGCTATAAAGGTATGAAAAAATATAATATTGAAATAGAAACTCAATAATCTCTTTTTGTCTTATTCAATTATTAAATTATCTGTATCAGAGATACGGGATAAACGTTGAATTAACACTTTCCAATCAACTCGCGGGTTATATCCAATAACATCAATTCTTGGTAGCCCTCCTCCTTTAATAATGTAATAGCCTTGCTTAGTAGCTTCTACTCCCATTAACTGGCAAACGCCTTGATAAAGATAGCAACCAAAACCTAAACGATCATACCTAAAAGTATCAAAAAAACGCAAAAAACCTTTAGATATAATATCCGCAGCACCTCCTCCACCAATACTCGCAATATTTTCTACTGCTTTTTGGCTTATCCTATGTCTTGAATCATCATTCTTTGGGGTTCCAAACCAAGCATAAAACGTCACTGGTTCCCAATTTTCTAAAAATAAATTATTAACATACCCAGAAAGACGACCTTCTACTCCCCCCATTTCGAATTGTTGAGTTATTGCATGTAAATCCAGATTATCAAGCTTTATATCCAGATACAACCTAGGTATATCTGTCAATAATCCAGACAAGGCAAGTTTATCAATACCTATAGTGCCATCAAAAACATCGACTTTTAGCTCACCATTAACCTTTAGAACTTTATTTTTATATTGGACACCAGGAATATACCCACTGATATTTCCTGTTAAAGGAGTCCAATCTAAAACCTGAGTTAATCGCTCTAAAGAAATATTTTTGATACCTCCTTCAAAATAAACAGTAGGCTCATCATCTATATTATGTTGCCAATTAAATTGAATAATAGAAAATAGTCCATCCAAAACTGGAATATCAGTACTTTGCAATAATTTAATAGTTTTACCACTTAGCAATAAACTTATGTTACCTGTATCGAATGGAATTGCTCTAATATTCAGCTTATCCCATTGAATATTAGATGGAGAATCAAACCTAGAATCATCTGACCAATTAATCTCACCACTACTATTAATGATTTCAATGCGCTGATCAAGATCAAACAGGGTAAAATTTGATAACTTACTAGACACTAGTCTTATAGCGGAATCTGATACCTCTACGTTTAAATCAAGCTGTCCTTTTAAATTAATTCCTTCAAGAACTGTTTGCTCTGCAAGTGCAGAAAAATAATGCGTAGAAAAATAGTTTAAGTTTTTAATCTTTGCCTGTATTTTAGCTTTACTAATATCGAAAAATGGCCTTATTTTTATTATGCCTTCAATATTTATATCAGAAATATCTGGTATTGTTATATTAGCCTTCTGTAAGACAATTTCATTCTTCTTTCTCAATAAGCCTTCTACTTGAACGGTTACTCTCTCTTCTTCTTTAATTTCTATATAAATTGGCTCTATATATACTTCACCTTGCCTAACAAAACCAGTATGCTTCCAATTCCATTCGCCATTTTTTTTTATTGCTTGTAAGTCAAAATCAAACCCTAACAACTCCGTTGCGATATGACCTTTCTCCGCCTGAAATGAAAGTTTGTTAACTATAGAATGAATTAATAATGTATCAAGTCCATTATTGGTACCTGTTAATTTAATATCGGCATCAACAATGCCACTAGTTCCCTCGTCTATAATAGGTTTCTTTTTTTTGAGTAAAGAAGCAAACTGCTGCAATTCAATATTTTTAGATTTAGCAGAAACCAACCAATGCCCATTCTTTTCTAGTACTGTCAAAGAAAGTTTTCCCTTTGCCAATGGAAGTCCTGAAAGAGTAAATTGACTTTTTTTTTCTGAAATAAAAAATGAGAATTTAAATGAAGATGAAGCGATAATAGAAGACTTTACTCTTGCTTTTCCCTTTTGACATACAACCTTGTTGCTTTGCCAAGAAAAAGACAGGCAAGTTATATTAAATATCTTTAAATTTGAAAAAGGTTCAGGTAATACGAGTTGTTTAATTGTTGCTCTGAATTGTTGCTTATTATTATATAAATCAGACAAAGAAAGCTTAGCCCCCTTAATTTTCCAATTGCTAGTGACGAGTGTTTCAATATCAAATGAAAGTTTTTCAAATGCATTAACTGTTTGATTAGAAAATAGTAAGAAAAACAGCACACAAGAAAAACGGTACATAGGTAGACTTTATTTAACACACCAGTCTAAGTATCTGAGCATAATTTATTTTACCCTACTTTATTATTAACTAGGAAAGACACCTGTTGAAAGATAGCGATCCCCTCTGTCACAAATAATAGCGACAATAACTGAATTCTTCAATATTTTAGATAACTGAAGAGCTATAGCCACAGCTCCACCAGAAGAAATACCAGAAAAGATACCTTCTTTAGCCGCTAAATCTCGCGTTATATTTTCAGCTGATGTTTGATCTATATCCATAATACGATCAATATTTTCAGGATTATATATTTTAGGCATATATTCTTGAGGCCACCGTCTAATGCCTGGTATTTTTGATTGCCCCTCAGGCTGCACACCTACTATTTGAATATTAGGATTTTTTTCTTTTAAAAAACGAGAAGTTCCCATAATTGTCCCTGTAGTGCCCATTGCACTAACAAAATGAGTGATTTTTTCTTCTGTATCATGCCATATTTCCGGCCCAGTTCCTTCATAATGAGCTAAAGGGTTATCAGAGTTAGAAAATTGATCCAAAATTCGCCCTTTACCTTCTTTCTCCATTTTTCTGGCTAAATCAATGGCTCCTTCCATACTTTGAGATGCTGGAGTTAAAATAATCTCTGCTCCATAAGCTTTCATAGAAGCAATTCGTTCAGCACTCATATTATCAGGCATAATTAAAGTCATTTTATATCCTTTAATAGCCGATGCCATGGCTAAAGCAATACCCGTATTACCACTTGTTGCTTCAATCAAACTATCGCCAGGCTTTATTTCTCCCCTTAATTCCGCATGTTTAATCATACTCATAGCAGGGCGATCCTTTACTGAGCCCGCAGGATTATTACCTTCTAATTTAACTAAAACAATATTAGTAGTATCACCAGGTAATCGTTGTAGTTTAACAAGAGGTGTATTACCTACAAAGGATTCTATCGTCGTAAAATTCATCAAATTAGTCTTGAAGTTAAATCGAGCTGATTATTGAAAAGGAGACAAATATGTTTATTCTAAAATAACAAACATATCAGTTAGAAACTAAAAGATAGGGATATAAAAAAGAGTTGGCCTGTAAGCCGGGTTCTGTCGAGAACAGTCATTCATCTAGGCCATTAGTCACCTAATGGCTCAAGCAATCTACCCAAGAGCCATGCGGGTCACATGTAAGCTCCTCTATTTGATCTTGCTCCAGGTGGGGTTTACCTTGCCACTGCTGTTACCAGCAAGCGCGGTGCGCTCTTACCGCACCATTTCACCCTTACCAAATCATAAAAAAGATTTGGCGGTATATTTTCTGTGGCACTTTCCGTAGGCTCACGCCTCCCAGGCGTTACCTGGCACCTTACCCAGTGGAGCCCGGACTTTCCTCCGCCTTATCAATGATAAAACAGCGACTGTCCAGCCAACTCTTATTGATGATTATACAATATTAGTAGCACTTCTTCTAACAATGAAGTTAGATTTCTTTAAACAAAAAACTCAAACAAATTCTTTATAAGGTTTAGATAAGAAAATTATTATTGAGACAAAGCTTCTACTAGTTTTTTTGCAGGAACATAACCAGGAAAAACATCTCCTTTTTCTGAAACAATCATTGGTGTTCCTCTTGCTTCAAACTCCACACCTAACTGCATATGTTCATCAATAGGATTTTCACATGTTTTCATTTCTAGTGATTTTCCATTTTTAGCATTCGTTAGTGCAGTATTTCGATCCTCGGCACACCAAACGGCAACAGCTTTGTTGTAAGAGTCAGACCCTTTTCCAGCTCTAGGATAAAATATATATTGAATGGTAATTCCTTCAGCCATATATTGATCCATTTCAGAATGTAATTTACGACAATATCCACAATCTATATCTGTAAAAACAGAAACCTTATATTTACTCTTCTCAGGTTTGAAGATGATCATTTTATCTTCACCTAATTTTTCAATTGCCTGCTTTCTTGATCCTGCTAACTTTATTTCAGTTAAATCTTTTTTTGCTTCTAAATCAATTAAATGACCTTGGAACATGTATTTTCCATCTTCAGAGACATATAAAATATTTGCTCCGACTGAAAGTTCATATACTCCTTTAGCTTCAGAGGGTTTTACTGAATCAATTTTAATAGAAGGCATAGACTTAGCAAATACCTTTCGAATAGCATCTTCATCTGCATGCGCATAAAATGTTGTACTTATTAGTGCAAACGCTAATAAGGGATGGGTAGTATTTCTTAGTTGTTTCATATTCAATAGATAACAGTTAAAAGTTTTCAAAAGACAACAAATAATATTTTTTGTTCATTTAATTTATTGAAATAAACGACCAATATCAAGAAAAACTGCAAAAATCATCAGTGACATTAACATTATCATTCCAATTTGTTGAAAGTATATTTGTATTTTTTCAGAAATAGGACCACCTTTAATAGCTTCAGCAGCAAAGAACATTAAATGCCCACCATCTAAAACAGGTATTGGTAAAAGGTTTAAAACACCAAGACTTATACTAACTAATGCTAAAAATTTAAAGAAAGGTACTAACCCCATCTCAGCTGACTGACCCGCATATTGTGCAATGCTAATCGGACCACTCAAATTTTCTGAAGATGCCTTACCTATTAACATATTCCACATCATTTTCAGTGTACTAGTCGAATAAAGCCAGGTTTTATTTATAGCAGCAACAAGTGCATCGCCTACTGATAAAGAGTATTCAACTTGTAAAGATTTAATGATATCTTTAGGAATATCAACCCCTGCTCCAATACGTCCAATATCTTTTTGTTCACCCTTAACTTTTTCTGGAACAATGACTAAAGGTAATCGAACACCTTCCCTTTCTATAATTAAATTTATTGATTGCTCTGGACGCCCTCTTACATACTCAACCCATTTCATCCAGTCCGTAACAAACTCTTCATTTGCTGAAATAATCAGATCACCTTTTAGTAATCCAGCTGCTTTAGCAGCAGAATTATCAAGAACTTTACCAATAATAGGTTGTAGTTTTGGAGACCAAGGTTTCAATCCTAATTTTATATAAAGCTCTTCTGGTTTCTGAGAAACTTCTTCTGTTAACGTGAGAAAATGAACTAGATTTATGTCATCTTTATCTTTATCTTTAACAGAAACTTTGATTTCTTGCTCTCCTTGCATTGCAGATGAAAATATTAAATTCATTGCTTCTGCCCAAGTCGGTGCATACTCATCATTAACTGAGAGTATCTCTTCACCTTCTAAAAACCCAGCCTGCTCCGCTAATGTTCCTATTTCTATTTCACCAACAACGGGTCGAACCCCCGTTTCACCAATAATAAATACAGCCCAAAATAAAATGATAGCAAGTAACAAATTAAATATTGGTCCTGCTGCAACAATAGCTGTTCGAGCTAATAAAGATTGGCGATTAAATGCATATGGCAAATCTTGTTGTCTAACATCTCCTTCCCGTTCATCTGTCATTTTTACATATCCACCTAATGGAATAGCAGATAAAACATATTCTGTAGATTCAGATGTTTTTTGATATGACCAGACTACTTTTCCAAAACCAATAGAAAAACGTAATACTTTAACACCAGCTTTTCTAGCAACCCAAAAATGGCCAAATTCATGAACAGCAACTAATAAGCTAATAGCTACAATAAAATGAAAAACAGTATAAAGAGCATCCATTAGTGAAACATTTCTTCAATAATTTTATATGACTGTTCTCTAGCTTGTTTATCAATTTGAAGAATGACTTCAAGACTATCTACAATCTCTGCTGAAAACTGGTTCATACATTTTTCAATAATGATGGGGATATCAGTAAATTTTATTCGTTTATTCAAAAACTCATCCACGGCAATTTCATTTGACGCATTAAGCACTGTTGGCATTATACCTCCTGCTGTAATTGCTTCATAAGCCAATCTTAAACAAGGAAATCGTTCTAAATTAGGCTCTTCAAAATCCATCTGTTTTACATCAAATATATTAAGAGGTTCCACCCCTGAATCAAATCGATCTGGCCATGCCATTGCATGAGCAATAGGGGTTCTCATATCCGGATTCCCCATTTGAGCTAGAACTGAACCATCAACATAATCAACCATAGAATGAATAATGCTCTGTTTATGAATAACAACTTGAATATCATCTGGCAAAATATTGAATAATAAACAAGCTTCAATTAGTTCCAAACCTTTATTCATCATCGTTGCAGAATCAACAGATATTTTACGCCCCATATCCCATTTAGGATGTGCAACTGCTTGTTCAACTGTAACATTATGTAATTCGTCTACCGGAGTTTCTCTAAAAGGCCCTCCAGACGCTGTTAATAAAATACGCCTAACTTGTTTAGTTGATTCTCCTGCAACATACTCAGCCGGCATACATTGAAATATTGCATTATGTTCACTATCAATGGGTAATAATTTCGCACCTGCATCTTGAACAGCCTGCATAAAAATATTACCAGACATAACGAGTGCTTCTTTATTTGCTAATAATACCGTTTTACCCGCTTTAGCCGCAGCTAAACTGGGTAATAGACCTGCTGCACCAACAATAGCAGCCATAACTGAGTCAACATTTTCTAAAGTTGATACTTCCTCTAGAGCTTTTGAGCCCGACTTAACTTTAATTGTAGATAAATCAGAATTCTTTATTTTTTCCTTAAATAAATCTGCTTTTACTTCATCAACAACAACCACACACTCAGGCTTATGGTTGACACATTGCTCAAATAAAGTATCAATATTTGTATTAGCTGTTAATGCAATAACATTGTATTGATCAGGATGACGCGAGACAACATCTAAAGTACTTTCCCCTATTGACCCCGTTGCTCCAAGAATACAAAGCCCTTTCATGAAAAAACACTCCGTCCAATAAGAATTACACCTGCATAATAAAAAGGAGCAGCAGAAATAACACTATCAATACGGTCTAGTACACCACCATGACCAGGAAGTAGTGAACCACTATCTTTAACCCCATTTTTTCGTTTCACTAAACTGAAAAATAGGTCACCATATATTGAGACTAAAACCGTGAGTACAGATAGCAAAATAAAATCACTTGCGATCATAAATGGATAGCTATAATAAAAGGCTAAAATAATACCACAAACTGCTGCCGAAATAAGTGCACCATACATTCCTTGTATAGTTTTTCCTGGGCTAATTATTGGCGCAAGTTTATCTTTACCCCATTTTTTACCAGAAAAATAAGCTGATATATCTGCAATCCAAATAAGAACTAGAAAATACATCACTGAATCAGCACCATAAAATGCTCTTAACCTAGTTAAAAACATCCAAGCAGAAAACAAAACGAACCAGCCTATAAAAATCTTAGATCTTTTTTTAAAATCAATTTCTAACAGCTCTTCAGGCGCTTTTCTGATAAGAAGCATTAGAGCAACCCAAAATAAAGTTGGACCAATAACCAACCATTCAAGAATACCCGAATATTCTTTAACTTCAGGGCGCTCTAGCACTACAGAGAGTACTTCTAAAATTTGAGTCCAAAATGTTATTCCCAGCATAGGAATAATCAAAAATAATGAAAAAGATAATTTCCCTAAAATTGAATGAACATCAGATAACCCTGTCCATTCCCAACCAGCAATTAATACAATAATGCCGATAAATAAATAAAAATACAATATTGGTAAATAAAAAATAGCAGAAATTGCGATAGCTGCTAACACGAGCCCTGTTAATATACGTTGTAATAACATTATTATAATTTTTTAGATTTCTGTAAATTTACGACTTGTTCGCCAGTACGACCAAATCGTCGTTGTCTGCTTTTAAAACTTTCAATGGCTTTTGAGAAAACTTCTTTATCAAAATCAGGCCATAACGTTTCTGTAAAATAAAATTCTGTATAAGCTAGTTGCCATAACAAAAAATTACTTATTCGTTGCTCTCCACCTGTTCGTATAAATAAATCAGGTTCAGGAAGTTCAGCAGTTGTAACATATTGACTGATTAAAGATTCTGTAATATCTTCAAGTTGTAGTTCCCCTTTTGAAATTTTTTCAGCAATTTTCTGAAAAGCCTGAGTAATATCCCAATGTCCTCCATAATTTGCTGCTACAACGAGTGTTAACCCTGTATTTTTTTCAGTTTGTTGTTCAGCTTGTAAGATTCTATCTTGTAATTTTTTTGAGAATGCAGATTTATCACCGATAACACGAAGCTTAACATTATTCTTATCTAGTTTATCAATTTGAGTTTGAAGTGTGCCAAAAAATAGCTCCATTAACATCTCGACCTCTTTTTTGGGTCTACGCCAATTTTCACTACTAAAAGCAAATAAAGAGAGAGCTGCTATTTCTTCCTTTACACAGTATTCAACAATTTTTTTTACTGTTTTTACGCCAGCTCTATGTCCCAAAATCCGGGGAAATAACCGTTTCTCAGCCCAACGACCATTTCCATCCATGATGATTGCAATATGTCGAGGATTGCCGTTATCTGTCATTAATTCGTTCATCACTAGTATTTAATATTTTTAAAATTTACATCGATAATAAATCAGCCTCTTTAATTTCAAGATACTTTTCTATTTCTTTTATAAACTTATCTGTGATTTGCTGGATTTTTTCTTCTCCAGTATGAGCTTCATCTTCAGAAACCATTTTTTCTTTTAACGCTTCTTTAATTTCAGAATTAGCATCACGTCTAATGTTTCTAATTGCAACACGACTCTGTTCAGCTTCATTTTTAACCACTTTAACTAAATCTCTTCGACGCTCTTCAGTTAATGGAGGTAATGGAATACGTATTGCTAATCCTTGAGTTGTTGGATTTAACCCTAAGTCAGAAGTTATAATTGCTTTTTCTATTGCTTTTACCATATCTCTTTCCCAAGGGGTTACCTTCAGTGTTCTAGAGTCTTCTACTGAGATATTAGCAACTTGAGATAAAGTTGTATCAGAACCATAATAAGAAACAGTAATTTGATCTAATAAACTAGGGTGGGCACGCCCTGTTCTTATCTTCGTAAATGCTTTTTGTAGAGCATCTACACTTTTACCCATACGTACTGATGCATCTTGTTGTATATCACTTATCATTTTTTTATTCCTATCCTAAAGCGAAAAAGTTCAACAATATTCAAAATCTAATTTTTTTCTATCAAAGACCCAATCTCTTCACCTTGCATTAAACGCATAATTGCACCAGGTTCAAATATGTTCATGACTCGCATAGGTAAATCATTGTCTCTACACAATACCAAAGCTGTAGTATCCATCACATTCAATCGTTGATCTAAAGCTTCATCATAAGTCAATCTTGAATAGAATTGAGCATTTTTATCTTTTTCTGGATCAGCAGAATAAACACCTTTAACTTTTGTCGCTTTAATCATCAGTTCTGCATTTATTTCAACAGCTCTAAGACTAGCTGCGGAATCTGTAGTAAAAAAAGGATTACCCGTTCCTGCAGCAAAAATAACAACACGTCCTTTTTCTAAATGCCTAACTGCTTTTCTGCGAATATAATCTTCGCATACTTGATTAATTTTTAGAGCAGTCATTACTCTAACTTGTTGACCTATTTTCTCAAGAGAATCTTGCATAGCTAGAGCATTAATAACTGTTGCCAACATTCCCATTTGATCACTAGTAACACGCTCCATTCCTTCTGATGCTTTTTCAGCACCTCTTAATATGTTACCACCACCGATGACAAGTCCAACCTCAACACTCGCATCACATAAATCTTTTATTTCATGAGCTAATCGTTTAACAATACTTGAATCAATACTCCCCCCCTCTTCACTCATTAAGGCTTCGCCACTCAACTTAAGTAAAATTCGTTTACATATCATTTTGGTCATAGGCAAATATCCTAAAATTAAAAATAAGGGTTTAGAAAGTATCTAAATAAATAGAATTCCGGGCAATCCTTTACTCAAAAAAATCCAATTTATAGACCGGGTTTTTAAATCAAACTATGCGTTTGCTTGAGCTCTTACTTCTTCAGCAAAATCAACCTCTTCTTTCTCAATTCCTTCACCTACTTCAAAGCGAGTAAATTGAATAACAGAGTTATCCTTTGATTTAGCTAATTGAGCAACAGTCATTTTATCATCCTTAATAAATGCTTGACCCTCAAGTGTTATTTCGGACAAGAATTTTTTAATTCTTCCTGTAATCATTTTCTCAATGATCTCTGGTTTCTTACCACTTTCGAGAGCTTGAGCCGTAAAAATATCCTTTTCTTTTTGAATTTCTTTTTCATCAACTTGCTCAGCAGACAAATAGGCAGGGTTACTTGCTGCAATATGCATCGCAATATCTTTACCTAATTCATTATCATTTTTTGCCATTTCAACAATAACAGCAATTTTTCCACCATGTAAATAACAAGCTGTTCCACCATTAACATTTTCATATTTAGCAAACCGTCTTACTGAAATATTTTCACCCACTTTAGCGATTAAAGCACGACGTGTTATTTCAACTGTTTCACCATTTGCTAAAGCCATTTCAGATAATTGTTCATTATTTACGATAGTACTAGTTAATAATGCATCAGTTATTTCAGAGACAAAGCCTTTAAAATCATTACTTTTAACAACAAAATCAGTTTCACTATTGATTTCCACCATTACAACTGTTTTACCATCATCACTACCTTGAACACCAATCATCCCTTCAGCAGCGACACGACCTGCTTTTTTATCAGCTTTAGCAAGGCCTGATTTACGCATATTTTCTATCGCTAATTCCATATCACCATTAGCCTCAACTAAACTTTTCTTACACTCCATCATTCCAGAGCCAGTTCTTTCTCTTAGCTCTTTAACCATCGCAGCAGTAATACTCATTATATCTTTTCCTCAAATTCTTAACTAAAAAAACGCCCCCTATTAAAATATTAAAGGAGGCGCTTTAAAAAAGGTCATTATAAACAACCATTTTTGATGTGGTTTTATATAATTTAACTAAATATATCTATATATACAAATAAAAGTTAAATCAATTACAAAAGAAATTAACTTTCTTTAGAAACTTCTTCTTCAGTTGTTACCACTACCTCTTCAACAAAATCTTCTGATTTCGCAGATGCAGATAATGCTGCTGATTTGGCTTCTAGTACAGAAGCAGAAGCACTCTGACAATATAATTTTATTGCTCGAATTGAATCATCATTTCCTGGAATAACATAGTCAATGCCGACAGGTGAATTATTCGAGTCAACAATCCCTATTACAGGAATACCTAATTTCTGAGCTTCTTTAACCGCATTTTTCTCATAACCCACATCTAATATAAAAAGAGCATCAGGAGTTCCACGCATATCTTTTATTCCACCTAGACTACGGTCAAGCTTCTCCATTTCGCGCTCCATTCCTAACGCTTCTTTTTTATTAAATTTTTGATACATAGAGCCATCAGCTTTCATTGCTTCTAACTCTTTTAAACGATTAATCGATTTTTTAATCGTTTTAAAATTCGTTAACATACCACCCAGCCAGCGATGGTTGACATATGGCATACCACAACGCTTTGCTTCTTCTGCAACTGTTTTACGCGCCGATTTTTTTGTTCCAACAAATAAAATATTTCCTTTATTAGAAGCCATTTTTCCCAAATAATTCATTGCATCATTAAATAATGGAAGCGTTTGCTCCAAATCTATAATGTAAATTTTGTTACGTGCACCAAAAAGGTAAGAAGCCATTTGCGGATTCCAGTAACGTGTTTGATGTCCAAAATGAACACCTGCTTCTAACATTTGACGCATTGACACTGCTGCCATTATTTTCTCCTAAAATATCGGTCATATATGACCATGGGTTACGCCTCCACCTACCCCGTCCTAGCAACCAATTAAAAAATCAATTAGCACCCTACTAGTCGTGTCGATAAGTGTGAGAATTAATACAAAAATGAACCTACTTTTATACCATATTTAAGAGCTAACAACAACACTTCTAACATCAACCATTTATTCCCTTACATCCTATTTGATTCAAATAAAAAAGAAGGAAAAGAGTTGGTAACAAAAAAATCAAGGTAATTTAGTATATTTTTTAGAAAAAAACACCTAGAATACACTACTCCATCATGTCAATTTTTTAATCATGTCTGAAATTCTTATTTACACAGCTAACCTTTGTCCTTATTGCACTATGGCAAAAAAACTTTTTGATAGAAAAGGTGTTTCCTATTCAGAAATAAATGTCGACTCTAAACCCGGACTTCGCCAAGAAATGATGGAAAAAACGAAACGAAGAACGGTTCCCCAAATATATATTGGTGAGACCCATGTGGGTGGGTTTGATGATTTATATGCACTTGAAACGAAAAACAAATTAGATCCACTCTTAACGAATAGCCTCTAATCTTCATTTATTTGAAATTGAATGTCGGTACAACTAAAACATACAATTTAGGTTATAAACTCTAAAAAACATGAGCAACAATAATCCTCTGAGGCAGAGGGGTTACATTAACTTCAAATGAAGAATCTCCTGGCACTTCAAATACATCACCTACTTTAATCACTTTCTATTGCTCAATATCGGGTAATAGAAGCTCCAGCTATCTGACCATAATTTTTTTAACACAAGTATTAAAAGTATATTTACCTGGCAACATAAAACCTAACGTTTTCTTTGTTCCATCGTCAAACTGAACAGTGCGACTATTTTCCTGCTCATCAAAATAAATACTAGCTTTTTTACAATAGTTACATGTATAAAGGTTGTCATTTTTCTCTTATTCTTTAGGAAACCTCTATTAATTTACTTTCAACCAAGAAATTACTTTAAAGTCCATTTAAAAGATCATTTTTTATATCTTCAAGGTCTTCCAAACCAACAGATATTCTCACTAAACTATCTTTTATCCCAACTTCTTCTCTAACTTCTGGTGACAATCTACCATGTGTAGTCGTTGCAGGGTGAGTGATAGTAGTTTTTACATCGCCCAAATTTGCTGTGATTGAAAGCATGTTAGTTGCATCTATTACTTTCCATGCATGCTCTTTTCCTTCAGTAAGTTCAAAACTCACCACTGCACCAAAATGACTTTGCTGGCTTTTAGCCAATTCATGCTGAGGATGAGAATTCAAACCAGGATAATAAACCTTTTCAACACCAGGCTGAACATCAAGCCATTTCGCAAGCTCAAATGCGCTATCGCAATGAGCCTTCATCCTCACAGCTAAAGTTTCCAACCCAGATAAAAAAACCCATGCGTTAAATGGACTCATTGTTGCCCCACCTGTACGTAGATAAGGATAAATATATTTTTCAATAATTTCATCACTAGCAACAACTGCTCCACCAACACATCGCCCTTGACCATCAATATATTTTGTTGCCGAATGAACAATAATATCCGCTCCTAGTTCTAATGGTTTTTGCAATACAGGAGTACAAAATACATTATCAACAATCAATAAACATCCATTCTTGTGTGCAATGTCTGCAATCGCTTTAATATCTGCAATTTCAATCAGTGGATTTGATGGTGTTTCTAAAAAAAGAAATCGAGTATTTGGTTTTATAGCCGCTTCCCATGCAGCTGAGTTACTTAACTCTACAAAATCTGTTTTGACTCCAAATTTATCAAAATAATTCTGAAACATTAAGACTGTATTACCAAAAACACTTCGCGAACAAAGTACATGATCGCCAGTTTTCAACAACCCCATTCCAATAGCCATAATCGCCGCCATACCTGACGAAAAAGCAAGACAGCGCTCTCCTTTTTCCATCAAAGCTAAACGCTGCTGAAATGCATCAACTGTAGGATTAGTAAATCTAGAATAAATATTACCTGGCTGCTTACCAGTAAACCTTAAAGCAGCTTCTTCAGCACTTTTAAAAACATAACTAGAAGTAGCAAAAATAGGAATACTATGCTCATCTTGATTAGTACGATCATGCCCGGCTCGGATCGCTTGTGTTTCCAAAGAATAATTATTCCAGTCAAAATCAGTCATTTTTAATATTTTTTATTCATGCTCGTCATGATAAACACTTATTCATTTGTTTTTACAAACTATTTAGGCACTATCACTTTGAATTTATTTTTTATTTAGAAGAGGCGTAGTGAAAAAACAATATCAAAACACTCTGAATTATCAAAACGTAAGAGTGTTTAAAAAAATCAACTTCCACAAATATCTCACCATCATTGAACTTGGATGACAGCTTAGAGTTAAAACGTTTTCTTACAATTAAAAAGCAAGTCTTTTCAAACAATTAAACTGTATTCTGTATGTCAATAATACATTTATCTGAACTTCGTTCTGATTGAGCATCATCATTTCTCAACTTATTTATTCGGTCTAAGTATGCATCATCAATATCACCTGTTATATATTCACGATTAAAACAAGATGTATCAAAATGTTTTACCTTAGAATTTCCTTTTTGAACAGCATCTATCAAATCATTAAGATTCTGATAGATCATCTTATCTGCACCAATTGCTTCCCCAACTTCTTCTTCTGTACGGTTATGGGCAATTAGCTCTTCCACTGCAGGCATATCAATACCATAAACATTTGGATATCTAACAGGGGGAGCAGCAGAAGCAAAATAAACTTTGTTTGCACCAGCATCTCTTGCCATTTGGATAATTTGTTCTGACGTTGTACCCCTTACTACCGAGTCATCAACCAATAGAACATTTTTTCCTTCAAACTCCAAGTCAATCGCATTTAATTTTTGCTTAACTGATTTTTTACGCATTTTTTGACCCGGCATAATAAAGGTTCTTCCAATATACCGGTTTTTCATAAAACCCTCGCGAAACTTAACACCCAATCTATTTGCCATTTGCAAGGCAGAAGTCCTGCTGGTGTCTGGGATAGGAATGACAACATCAATATCATGATCCTGCCACTCTCTTAACACTTTATCCGCTAACTTTTCACCCATTCGTAATCTAGCTTTATAAACTGATATATCATCAATAATAGAATCCGGTCTTGCAAAATAGACGTATTCAAAAATACATGGGCAGTGATCAACAACATCTGAGCATTGCTTTGTATGTAACTTACCAGTTGCCTCAATAAAAACAGCTTCACCTGGCTCAATATCTCTAGTTAGCTCAAAACCCAATACACTTAGTGCTACATTTTCAGAGGCAACCATAAAATCAGACCCTTTATCAGTTTTTCTTTCTCCAAAAACCATAGGTCTAATTCCATGAGGATCTCTAAAAGCCAACACTCCAAACCCAGCAATCATAATGACAACTGCATAAGCACCCCGACAACGTCTATGCACTGCTGATACAGCTTGAAAAACATCATTAGCATCTATTCGTAACTTACCTAACTGTTGCAGCTCATGAGCAAAGATATTCAACAAAATTTCAGAATCTGAGTCAGTGTTGATATGCCTCTGATCGTCCACAAACAACTGCTTTTTTAATTCTTTAATATTCGTTAAATTTCCATTATGAGCCAAAGTTATGCCATACGGTGAATTAACATAAAAAGGTTGAGCCTCCGCAGAACTTGAACAACCTGCCGTTGGATAACGAACATGTGCAATTCCCATCGAGCCCTTCAATTTCATCATCTGTTCATTTGAAAAGACATCTCTTGTCAGACCGTTGTCTTTCCTTAAATAAAACCGTCCTTTTTCACAAGTAACAATTCCAGCAGCATCTTGTCCACGATGCTGTAAAACAGTAAGCGCATCATAAAGCTCCTGATTTACATTTTGATGAGAAACAATTCCAGCAATACCACACATACTTATAAGTCCTAACTAAAAATTCACATAATCCGTCAAACCTGACGGAATATGATCACGAAACCAAACAGCTAATAATTGAAAAGGGGGGATTAAAATAGATTCTTTCCACCACAAATCTTCTGGCAACGGAGTTAACCCAGCCATCATCACAGCAATTGAAACGACAATAAGTCCTCGTGTAATACCAAAAACCATTCCTGCAAATCTATCTGACCCCGTTAGCCCTGTTTTTTTAACAAGCTCACTTAGCAGATAACTAATTAAAGCACCTACAACTAAAGTAATTAAAAATAAGCATCCAAACGCAACGGAAACTCTTACCGAGGGAACACTAATGATATTTACAAGAAAAACAGAGAATTCTTTGCTAAAAGTTAACGCCACCCAAGCAGCAGCAACCCAAATAACTAATGAAAAAGCTTCCTTAATAAAACCTCTAAGAAGTCCAATAACTGAAGAAATAAAAATCAATCCAATAATGGTATAGTCTATCCAGATCATATTTCCAAAAACTTGCCTAAAATACAATTGTTAAAATTCATTTTACTTTCTACGAACAAATACGATTGCATTTATCTCACTAATCTGTCGCCGAAATAAGAATACCCTTTAGTCCATTTTTCTTCTCTATCTTTTTCTTCATCTTTTCGGCTCTTTTCTTATCAAGTTCTGGACCAACCCTCACCCTATATAACATACCATTTTTACTAGAAATAGTAGCGACTGTCACAGGAAAACCTTGTGACCTGATCTTATCTCTAAAGGTATAAGCATTACCTTCATTAACAAAAATACCAACCTGTACAAACCAAGAGCCCAATGTAGCTACATTTTTATGTACAAGTTTCTCTTCCTTAAGGGGTAAACTTTTAGGTAACTCAACATCATCTACATGTGAGGATATGCTTTCTACATTATATTCTTGTGATAATACTGGCTCGTCTGGTATTTTTAACTCACTGATCATTTTACCGCTTTCATCAACAGGGTCATCAAAGAACATAGGTACAAAAATTGCTGCTAATGCTGTAATAACAACAGCCCCTACTAATCGTTGTTTTAAATCCTGATCCATACTAAAAACCTTAATTAAACATATATTTTGTGGAAAATAGCTTTTAAAAACGCTCCAAAGAATAACTATTTTATCTAATTGACTTCATTTTTTCTCACTATTAATTACTATTATTTCCTAAAAAAATAGGGTTCAAACTCAATTAAAATTCTGATAAAAAATTAACCCTCTAGTATTATTTGTCTCTGAGCCCCAAATAGCAAATATTCCGAAACTAATAAAAAGGAACCAAAAACAACAATCAAATCACCTACTACCGCATTTTCTTCAGCAGCCAAATACGATTCAGAAAAACTTTTATACCCCAAAGTCACATTACTAATAGAACATTGCTCAAAACAATCTTGCATGTCTGACTGATTGACGGCTCTAGGTGTTTTTAAAGGCGATATATACCAATGATAAATAGCTGGATTAATTATACCAATAACACCTTTAATATCTTTGTCCTTCATCATTGAAAAAACGGCATGTATTTTCCTATCCGAATACATTTGAGACAAATAATCAAATAACAACCTTACTGCATGAGGATTATGAGCTACATCAAGTAATACAGGAATGTCTCCATCAATTAATTGAAATCGCCCTTGAATCTGAACATCTTGCAACCCTTGATGAACCGCCGCCTCGTTAACAAGTAAGTGTTTCTCCATTTCAACTATAGCCATCAAAGCAGTCGAAGCATTTTGATATTGATGATTTCCTTTTAAAGCGGGTTCTGGCAAAGATAAATATTTTCGATGCTTATCCGTGTTACAAAACCAATCCCACCCTATTTCATTCCTTTTAAAACCAAAATTTTTATTAATAATACGTAACGACGATTTTTTTTCAATAGCTGATTTTAATATCGATTTAGGAGGATCTAGGTCGCCTATAACGGCAGGAATACCTGGTCTAAAAACTCCAGCTTTTTCATAACCAATTGCTTCTCTAGTTTCACCTAACCAATCAACGTGATCAATACTAACACTTGTAATCAAAACAGTATCAGCATCAATAATATTTACTGCATCTAATCTTCCACCCAATCCTATTTCCAGCAACTGAATATCTAAATTAGATCGCCAAAAAATATCAAGTGCTGCTAGAGTTCCAAACTCAAAATAACTTAAAGAAACATCATTTCTAATAGCATCAATTCTTTCAAAAGCCTGGCAAATTTTATCATTACTTACAGATTCCCCATCAATTCTAATCCGCTCATTATATTTTAGAATATGAGGTGAAGTATAAGCACCTACTCGGTAACCTTGTGCCCTATAAATCGACTCAAGAAAAGCAATACATGACCCTTTTCCATTTGTGCCTGCAACAATAATAGTTGGCGGTTTAATAGCATTAGAGTTAAGTGCCTTAAACACCGCTGCAGATTTTTCTAAACCTAAATCAATTTCCCTTGAATGAACTTTTTCTTGCCATTCCAGCCATTCCTCAAGCGAATTAAAACGCGCCATTTTAGTCTTATTTAGTCTTGATTATTATCTAAGATTAATTCATCATTATTTTCTGTTTTAGTCTTTTGTTCACTCTCTGTTTTTGCCACAAAGTTTGCCATCAACATTGATAGAAGGCTTGTTATTTTTTCTCTCATTTCGCGACGATCAACAATCATATCTATCGCACCATGTTCTTGAAGGAATTCACTCCGTTGAAAGCCTTCCGGTAATGTTTCTCTTACGGTTTGTTCTATTACCCTAGGTCCTGCAAAACCAATAAGGGCTTTAGGTTCTGCAATATTTATATCACCTAACATAGCTAAACTTGCTGAAACTCCCCCCATTGTAGGGTCTGTCATATATGAAATATAAGGAATACCAGCTTCTGATAATTTAGTTAAAGCAGCACTTGTTTTAGTCATCTGAAATAAAGAAAACAATGACTCTTGCATTCTTGCGCCTCCACTTGCAGTAAAAACAATAAAGGGCACACCAAGTTCCAAACTTCTATTAACACCACGAACAAAACGCTCTCCCACCACAGACCCCATTGATCCACCCATAAAAGAAAAATCAAAGGCTGCAGCAACAATGCCTTGCCCATTTAATGTACCTTGTATAACCACCAAAGCATCATTTTCTTTACTTGCTTTCTGTGCTTGAGTTAACCTATCTTTATACTTTTTAGTATCTTTAAACTTGAGAGGGTCATTAGCTTTTAACCCTTGTCCTATCTCTACTCGTCCACCTTCATCTAAGAACATATTTAAACGTGATCTTGCCGAAATCCGCATATGATGATCACACTTTGGACAAACACTATAATTTTTTTCTAATTCTGCATTATATAAAATAGCATCGCAACTAGGACATTTATTCCATAGGCCTTCAGGAACTGTTGTCTTTTTTAAGGAGGCATCTGTTCTAATAGTTGCAGGGATTAATTTTTCAAACCAATTCATTATTTAATGCTCCGCGTCTAACTATCCATTGCTTGACGCATGGATTTAATTAATTCGATAATTTCTTGTTTAGCTCTTTCTGGGTTATCCAAATTGTCTTCTATTTTACTAATAAAAGCACTACCCACCACAACACCATCAGCAAGACTAGCTATTTTTTTTGCCATTTCAGCATTTTTAATACCAAACCCGACACTAATTGGTAATTTAGTATTTTTTCGTATTTGAGCCAATTTTTGTTCCACATCTTTAACATTAAGATGCCCGGAACCGGTAATACCTTTTACTGAAACATAATAGAGATATCCACCTCCAACAGCACTTATCTTTTTTATTCGTTCAGAAGAGCTGTTTGGGGCGGACAAAAAAACCTGATCAATTCCTCTAGCGTTTAATACAGCCACACATTCTTCAGCTTCTTCTGGTGGTAAGTCTACAGTAATGACACCATCAACTTCAGCTTGTTGAGATGCATCTGCAAATTTCTCATATCCCATTATCTCTATTGGGTTTAGATACCCCATCAAAACTATTGGAGTTAGCTGGTCATTTTTTCTAAACTCAGACACCATCGCTAAAACTGTTCTTAAACCTACACGATGTTCTAAGGCTCGCTCGCTGGCTCTTTGAATAACAGGACCATCTGCCATAGGATCAGAAAAAGGAACACCCAATTCAATTACATCTGCACCTGCTTTAGTCATCTCATGCATTAAAGGCACAGTAAACATGGGGTTAGGGTCACCAGCAGTAATAAATGGAACTAGGGCTTTCCTTCCTTCAGCTGCTAATTCATCAAATCGAGCTTTTAATCGACTCATAAATCTATCCCCTCATATTGAGCAATAGTTTGCATGTCTTTATCACCCCGACCCGATAGATTCACAACCAAAATTTCATTTGTTGACATTTTAGGCGCTAATTTCATGGTATAAGCCATCGCATGGCTAGATTCAAGAGCTGGAATAATCCCCTCTAATCTAGTTAATACATGAAAACCCTCTAAAGCTTCTTTATCAGTAATATTAACGTATTCAGCTCTGCCTGTATCTTTTAACCAAGCATGTTCAGGACCAACTCCCGGGTAATCAAGCCCAGCTGATATTGAATGAGTTTCTATGATCTCACCATCATCATCAGCCATCAAATAAGTTCTATTTCCATGTAGAACACCGGGTCTACCCGCACACAGAGGTGCAGAATGTCGCCCCGTCTCAACCCCATCACCAGCAGCTTCCACACCATACATTTTAACTGAGGTATCATCAATAAAGGGATAAAATAATCCAATAGCATTTGATCCACCACCCACGCATGCAACTAAGGCATCTGGTAACTGCCCAGTCATTTCTTGGCACTGTTGTTTAGCTTCACGACCAATAATTGCTTGAAAGTCTCTAACCATAGCAGGATAAGGATGTGGCCCTGCAACTGTACCAATAATATAAAAGGTTTCATCAATATTGGTTACCCAATCTCTCATCGCTTCGTTTAGCGCATCTTTTAGAGTGCGAGAACCCGACTTGACCGGTACTACTGTTGCGCCAAGCAACTTCATTCGATAAACATTTTGAGCCTGTCTTTCAACATCGACAGCTCCCATGTATACAACACATTCCAAACCCAGTCTTGCTGCAACCGTTGCAGTAGCAACTCCATGTTGGCCTGCACCTGTTTCAGCAATAATACGGGTTTTTCCCATCCGCTTAGCTAATAATGCCTGTCCTACCGTATTATTAACTTTATGTGCACCCGTATGGTTTAAATCTTCGCGCTTTAAATATATTTGCGCGCCACCTAAGTCTTTACTCCATCGTTCTGCATAATAAAGAGGAGAAGGTCGCCCAACATAATGCTTCAAATCTGCATCAAGTTCAGCAATAAAATCAGGATCTATCAAGTAACGTTGATACGCTTCATTCAATTCAGATATTGCAGGCATCAATGTTTCTGCTACAAAAATCCCACCGTATGGGCCAAAATGTCCCCTTTCATCTGGCATCTTATACATGTCAGTCATAGTACTCTGTCACCTTCATTAATTTCTCGTATAAACGCAGCCATTTTAGCTACATCCTTCACCCCTTTTTTCTCCTCAACCCCACTACTAATATCCACCGCATAAGGCTTAACTGATTGAATTGCCGTTTTAATATTTGAAGTTTGTAATCCACCGGCTAATATAATAGGTAATGAACAATTTTTTGGAATTAAATCCCAATCAAATTGACTTCCACTCCCACCTTTTATGCCAGGATGATAAGCATCCAACAACAATGCAGAGGCATCACTATATTGTTCAGCAATCTCTAAAATATTCAAGCCAGGTTTCATTCTGATTGCTTTCATATACGGCTTGTTATAAATCCTACAATCTACAGGCTCTTCATCGCCATGAAATTGAATACAATCAATTGAAACTTTACTCATTACCTCTCGTATTTGTGACTCATTCTCATCCACAAACAACGCAACAACTGTGACAAAAGCAGGCAATGTATTCACAATTTTTACTGCTTTTTCAATACTAATATTTCGCGGGCTAGGTGGATAAAAAACCAACCCAATCGCATCCACTCCAAGTTTAGCTGCAGTGACAGCATCACTCACTTGTGTAAAACCGCATATTTTAACGCGAGTACGCATTGTATGTCTCATAAAATTAAGAATAATAGGATAGTTTCTAGCAAACTAAAAACATGATCTTGAAAAATAAATAAAAACCATTTACCTTTACTCAGTTTTCACTCGTAGTCGTTCCCTTTGCTGCTCTTTATCTTGATATTTTAATGCACGCCGTTTAGATGAAATGCTTTTTGCAGAAGAACCAATATGCTCTTCGCCTCGCTGTTTGGCTAGCTGCACTTGTTTTTCTCTCTCAGAAAACCGTTGACGTTGTTGATCATTTACTTTGTCATAACAATGAGGGCAACTTACACCCTGAATATATTTTTCGCTATTTTTTTCATCTTCAGTAATAGGAAATCGACAAGCGTAACATTGGTCATATTGACCTTTTTCTAAATGATGATTAACAGCCACTCGGTTATCAAACACGAAACACTCACCTTCCCACAAAGATTCTTCAATAGGTATTTCTTCAAGGTATTTTAGCACCCCACCTTGTAAATGATAAACATTATCAAACCCCTGTGCTTTTAAAAAAGCTGTTGATTTCTCACACCGAATACCACCAGTACAATACATGGCAACTTTTTTATGCTTGTCTGGATCTAGATGCTTATTAACGTATTCTGGGAACTCACGAAATGTATCTGTTTCTGGATTAATTGCATTTTTAAAACCACCAATTTTCACTTCATAATCATTACGGGTGTCAATTAATAAAACTTCAGGGTCAGAAATCAAAGTATTCCAGTCTTGAGGTTTAATATAAGTACCCACGATCTTTTTCGGGTCAATATTTTCAACCCCCATCGTCACAATTTCTTTTTTTAACTTAACTTTGCTACGATAAAAAGGCATGTTTTCTTCATAAGACTCCTTGGTTTTTAGGTCAGCCAAACGCGAATCAGAACGCAACCAAGCCACGACAGCATCAATCCCTTCTCGATCTCCAGCAATAGTTCCATTAACCCCTTCTTTAGCTAACAACAAAGTCCCTTTTACTTGAAAATCATCCATCAACTTCAAAAGAGGCTTTCTCAACACTTCAAAATCATCAAGCGTAGCGAACTTATATAATGCAGATACTACAATATTAGACATAAAACACCTATATGCGAACTGGAACGTAAAACCAGTGCAATCGTTAAAAAACGGGGTATTCTACCTCATCCCATCCTTTTATATCAACATAGTTCTTTTTTCTAAAAATAGTAGTAAAAACTATATTAAAAACCGCATCACACTATCTTTTATTAGGGGTACCTCTATTAATTCTGTCTGATTAAAATATTTTAAAATAAAGCAAAGTATGCTCGGCTCAAGATCGTTTTCAGAAAAAAAAGTTACTTACAGCTATTAGGCAAAGCTCAACACCCATGACCTCATGACCCTGAGATAAAAACCATATTATATCCTTGCTTTTACCACAAAAAGGAACAAACACTTTACTTTCGAGAGAAATATTAAGCATTTTCCAATAGTTGATTAAATGATCATTAATCTGTTCTTCGTGAAACCCTATTTGATTCTGTTTCCATCGTTCTAACCAAAAATCAGTTTGCATAAATAATTTTTATGCCTTACAACTTTTTTATTTTTCACTTTTAATCCATTCAAAACCACCTTCAAAAAGGTAAGTATCATCAAAATGACGACGCCCAACAAATGCAGTAGCATGATGACCCCATTGACGCATTGCTCCAGGATTCGGGACTCCCATTGGCCAAAATAGAAAGCGTTCTCCCCGCTTGCTACTCTCTATAATTCCTACTTGATTATATAGATTACGATTTTGCCCATTTGGCATAACAATGGATCGCAAACTATCTGCATTTTTAAATTGATAGTATTTTTTTTGCACTCGCCTAAAAGTGTCGGAATAAATTTTTTTAATCTGATGATTATTTGCTCCTATACGAACAACTATCTTTTCATCAAAATTAAAGTTAATCTTGTTTTGCGGCATAAACACGGGTTCATCAAAAAGAAAACCTGATTTTAAAACACGAGCGTATTGAGTTGGAAAGAAAAAATGATAACATCCACAAGTATGAATACTATCAAATATCAAAGGGTTTCCATCTGGGCTTAAAGTCACTCGCCAAATAATACCATCTACCTTTCCCCCTAAAAGATCCAGCCTCCACGTTTTCGGCCGCGCAGCAAACCAAATCATATAATTCAACTGAAGTAATGTTTGGTTGCCTAATCTTGTATGCGACATATGCCGATATACCGTAGGTTTTTCAATATTCACCAAAAGACGATTATTATTCCTCCATTGAGGTACTCCAATTTTATCATTATCTGAAGCTACATCTATTTCAAACCTGGGTGAAAACGCATCAAAAAGTTGTTCTTTCTGCCTCTCTAATGGCATTGGAATATGCAATTCATTTTCAGCAGACGATTGTAAGATTTCAGAAACTTTTTTTCTGTTAAGTTTATTATCAGTATCTTTTGGAGAATATCGAATTAAATGACCTTTTACAGGCAAGGAATCAAGTGTTCGATTAAATACGCTCAAAGTCTCTTGATGCCAACGATAAATACCTAATCGAAAAGGAATCACTGTCAGAGGGTACAACCCTAAAACTTGTTGCCATGTATTGTAAGCCGAAGGAACAATAGCTGTTTTTATTACTTTATTACGTTCACTATATTGAGATAGCTCAAAACGACTTAATAGATTACTGCATTGAAATAATTTGGATTTTATTGTGGATATTAAAGGAAAAAAAACCGCTAAAAGTTTATCTAGTTTTACTCTATCTTCAAGCGGTAAATTATTGAGTTCAATATTCCATCCCTTTAAACCCAGCTTTTTTAGATAACTTATCCAGAGTGAAAAATTTTGATCATTCACTTCCTGTCTAAAACTAGATAGAAACCGGTTGATTCGTAAGTAAGGATAGTTTTCAATTCGCACTTCTTGTCTATCAAGCACACCTGCTTTATGAATCATTGTCTCAGTAATTTCTATTAACTTTCTACAACGATTAATTAAGACTAACTCTCCATTAGACAAGTTATTTGCTAATTTAACATTCTCTTGTGTGCAAGACGCTAAGCCTAAAGATAAAAGTAAAAAAATAATGTTAACTTTCATAAATTACCTTTTTACTTCTCCTATTATTCACTAAAAACAATCTCTAAAAAAAGGAGAGCATTTTAGTTTTCCGCTCTATAATATTAAATCAGTTCTAAAAAAAACCAAGTGGATTTGTATCATAACTAACCAGTAGATTTTTCGTTTGTTGATAATGCTCTATCGCCATTTTATGGTTTTCCCTGCCTACACCTGATTTTTTATACCCACCAAATGCTGCATGAGCTGGATATTGATGATAACAATTGACCCACACCCTACCCGCTTGGATTCCACGTCCCATCCTATGAATTCTATTCACATCTCGAGTCCACAAACCTGCACCCAAACCAAATTCTGTGTCATTAGCAATGTGCAGCGCCTCTGCTTCATCTTTAAAAGTCGTAACCGAGACAACAGGACCAAATATTTCTTCCTGAAAGACTCGCATACTGTTGTTACCTTTTAAAAGTGTAGGCTGTATATAATATCCTTCGCCTAAATCTCCCGCTAACGATTCAACTTCACCACCAATCAATACTTCTGCGCCTTCATCTTTACCAATTTTTAGATATTCTAAAATTTTCTCAAATTGTTGCTTTGACGCCTGAGCACCCACCATTGTTTCAATATCTAATGGATTACCCCGTTTAATCAGTTTTGTTTTTGCAATGACTTTAGCCATAAATTCTTCATAAATAGACTCCTGAACTAATAATCGTGATGGACAAGTACAAACCTCTCCCTGATTTAAAAATGCCAATACAGCACCTTCTATACATTTTTCAACAAAACTATCTTCTTGATCCAGAACATCAGCAAAATAAATATTAGGTGATTTACCCCCTAATTCTACGGTCGATGGAATAATAGTCTCTGCCGCACACTTCATAATATGTGAACCGACAGGCGTAGAGCCAGTAAATGCTATTTTGGCAATCCGCTGACTACTTGCCAAAGCCTGACCCGCCTCTTTTCCATAGCCGTTCACTATGTTAAGTACTCCAGCCGGTAATAAATCTTGAATAAGCTCCACTAAGACTAAAATTGATACTGGAGTTTGTTCAGCAGGTTTTAAGACCACACAGTTCCCAGCCACTAATGCTGGAGCCAATTTCCAAACGGCCATTAAAATTGGAAAATTCCAAGGGATAATTTGCCCCACAACCCCCAGTGGTTCATGGTAATGATAAGCAACTGTATTCTCATCTATATCACTCATCATCCCTTCTTGCGCACGAATACACGATGCGAAATACCGAAAATGATCAACCGCTAATGGTATGTCTGCCGCTAATGTTTCACGAATAGCTTTACCATTATCCCAGGTATCTGCCACTGCAAGTGTTTCAAGGTTTTGTTCTAAGCGATCTGCAATTTTAAGCAATGTATTAGAACGCTCTGTGGTTGATGTTTTGCCCCAAGCGATTTTTGCCGCATGTGCCGCATCAAGTGCTAATTCAATATCTTCTGCGGTTGATCGGGGTATTTCACAAAATACTTTCCCATTAATAGGGCTAATATTATCAAAGTACACACCTTTTACTGGAGCAATCCATTTGCCACCAATATAGTTTTCATATCGAGATTTAAAATCAACTTTACTACCTGGTTTATTTGGTTCTACATAACTCATTTAGTGTCTCCTTATAAAAAATAGAATCATTAAGGAACCTATGATTAAGTCAATTAAAGTTTTGTGTAGAAAAAACATTTGGACTTGATCAGAGCTTTCTTAAATAACTTTGGAAAATTTCTGCTGCTTTTTTGCCAAGTATTTATCAAATACCATACAAATATTTCTAATTAATAATCGACCTGCTGTTTTAACAATAATACTTTGCTCGTTTAGTGTGAGTAATCCATCCACCTGCATGATCTTTAGCGCAATTAATTCTGAAGAAAAATAGTCAGAAAAAATGATATTGAATTGTTTTTCAATCTGGCAAAACTCTAATTCAAAATGACAAATCAACTGAGTAATCACAGCTCTGCGTAATTTATCATCATCATCTAAATCCACACCTTTAAAAACAGGTAATAGTCCTTGTGAAATCAGGTTATCATATTCATCAAGTTGTTTAACATTTTGAATATAAGCCCCCCCTACCCGACCAATTGATGTAATCCCTAAGCCTATCAAATCGCAATCTGAATGAGTTGAGTAACCTTGAAAGTTTCTATATAACTTTCTCTCACGTTGAGCAATAGCTAATTCATCATCTGGTTTAGCAAAATGATCCATTCCAATATAAACATATCCAGCGTCTATTAGCTTAACACCCATCATTTGCAGAATTTCTAACTTAATTTCTGCTGATGGAATATCTGCATCATTAATCTGCCGCTGCGTTTTAAACCGAGTAGGCATATGTGCATAATTAAAGATTGAAAAACGGTCAGGAGAAACAGCTAATACTTTATCCAGTGTTTCGAAAAATGTATCAACAGTTTGTAGGGGTAAGCCATATATACTTCACGCGGTCACGGTT
>JAGLDH010000084.1 GCA_023145835.1 Methylococcales bacterium | reverse complement strand
ACTACAAAAGGCTTTCTAGGCGATGAATTCCCTCGAAATTCCATTTTCCTCATTGGATAGGTATTCCACTGTTTCATCGCTAAGATTGGTTTTAAAGGGCTCTTAACGTTTGGCGGAAGATTCTTGCTAATCAGGTTATATTTTGGTAATAGGAATGATAATAATAAAACATTAAGTTGTTCACAATTTCTGTGGATAACTCTGTGAGTTGATGAGTTGAAAAAGCTCGAAAGCCTTATTTATAGGATGTGTAAGTTATTTTGTCTATATTTTATACACAAGAGAGATTAAAAATAAAAATCAATTACTTAGCGTATAAAGCGTATGTAATTTATCTTTTTTATATCGTTTTCTTTTTGTTATATTCGTGCTCGAAAGGAAAAATGAAAGGTGTGAATAAAATGTGATGAAGTTCGCTATTAATTTGTTAAAAACTATTGTATTTATAGGAATATAGGCTATATAGAGTGAATTTAACTATTAGTTTGTTTATAATCTCTGTGGATAACCTGTGAATTAATTGTTTAAAAAGGGAGGGATGCCTTATTATTTGTATGCAAGGGTTATATTGTATACACAATAAATTTAAATTAAAAATCAGTATCTTAGGGTTTAAAGTTCACCAAGTTTTTGTTTAATATGTGTTTTAGCTTTTGTGTTATTCAGGGTAGAGGAGGGTACAAAAAAGTATGAATAAAACGTGATGTAGTTCACTAATTATTTGGTTGAAAGCATTGTATTTAAAAGAATATAAGCTAAATGGCGGGAGATTAAAATCTTAAGTTATTCACAGTTTCTGTGGGTAACTCTGTGAATTAATTGCATAAAAAGGGTTGAAAGCCTTATTAGTAGTATGGAAGAGTTATATTGTATATGTTTTATACAAAATTTTATTTTATGTTTAAAATCAATATCATAGGTTTTTTTATGTAAGTTTTTTCACTTTTTTTATTTAGCTTTCTTCTTTTTACTTTATGGAAAAAAGAAAAAACTAAAGGTGTGAATAAAACCCGATGTAGTACGTTTTTTTTATTAAAAGTATTGTATTTTAAAAAATATAAGCTAGTGGTGTGTAAATAAATGTTAAGTTGTTCACAATTTCTGTGGATAACTCTGTTGGTTAAGTACTTTTATGTATTTTAACTTATTGTTTTTTAATGTTTTATATTGTATTGTGTATATTCTGCACACAGGTTGAATTGTAAAATTATTAGGCACCTAAAGTTTATCTAGATTTATCTCTGTTTTCTTTTTGTTAAATTAGCTTTAAAAAGATAAAGGTAGAGTGTGTATAAAACGCGATAGAATTTGTTCTATTGATAGGTATCTATGTTAGTCGTAAAAGTTATTTAGAATAGTTTAAAAATTCTAGTTATAACCATTATTTATAACCATCACCTGTTCCTAATAATGCAACGATTATATTCTTCTGAATTTCTGATGAGCCTGAAAATAATCGGCTTGCTAAAGCATCATTGACTAGTTGGGCTATTGGATTGTTTTCAGCTAAGCCATTACTTCCAAGAATTTGTACAGCATCTAGACTCGATTGTAAAAAAGCCTCAGCAGCAAATAATTTGGTTTGTGCGCTGGCCATGGTAATACGCTTGTTATTATCTTTTAGTCTTGCACATTCATTTACCCATAAGCGAATACTGTCTAATCTTAATTTCATCTCTGCAATTTTATGACTAATCGCTTGGTTTTTCCCTAGGTGGAGGTTGTTAACTTTACGTTGTCGGCTGAATTGGATAACGGTTTTTAATTGCCAGTTCATAACACCGCAAATTCCTGCAAAAATGAACGCTCGTTCTAGTTCCAATGCTTGTTGAATCATTATGTTACCGGCACCTGTTTTACCTAGTTGTCTTGATTTGGGAATTAAACAATTTTCTAATTTTATGTCGCCCATCGTGGCAGAATGACAGCCAGTTACATTAGGTTGGTTCAAAAAAAGAGCACCGAGGTCATCTGAATGAACAATAAAAGCGGACAATTTATTATCCAGACGAGCGTAGATGATTAATAAGTCAGCGATTGGTGTATTCGTGATAAAACGTTTATGTCCATTTAACAACAACCCCTCGGGAGTAGACTCAGCTATCATTAATAACGCATTAAGATCTGAACCAGCTTGTGGTTCTGTGATCGCATGACCACTAATGAGGTCTCCTGATAGAAGTTTTGATAGGTAAACTTGTTTTTGTTCTTTATTGCCGTAATTAATTAATGGAAATACTGAGCCCCAAAGATGGGCGTTAATAGAAAGAAGCAACCCGTTATCTAAACATGATTTTCCAAGTATTTCATGTGATAAAACTAAATGAGTAAAACTATCTCCATACCCCCCTTCCTCAGTAGAAATAGCATGTTTTAAAATGCCCTTTTGAGCACAGTGAATAAAACGTTGTTTTGATGCTTGGATATCGCCTTCAGGGGGTAATTTGTTCATTTGCTTTCTATTTGCCGTTGTAGTGTTTGGTAATCAGTTTTTCCATTTGCCAAATGAGGTAAAGATTTTAATTCAATAAATTTATATGGCAGCATATAAGAAGGAAGCTTCTGCTTAATGGGTTTAATAATATCTGCTAAAGTCGCCTTATTCTTTAGGACAATAGCAGCTGCTGGCCGCTGTCCACTTGTATTGTCTTTAATACCGATAACGGCACAATTTTTCACCTGCGGAAGTTGTAATATTGCATGCTCTATTTCTGCAGGTTCTACTCGATAGCCTGAACATTTCAACATCCTGTCTAAACGACCATGGTAACAATATTCACCCTGTTCATTGAGTGTTACTTTATCCCCAGTATGATAGAAATTTTCCGATGATAATGCAGGAATTAATTTACCGCCTTGCCAATAGCCAGATAGGTTATTGTTACTTTGTACTTTTAATTCACTATTGTTGGGATCAATGGCTAATACTGAGTTACAAGCAGGATAACCAATCGGGATAGGTTGACCAGATACTAATTTTTTTCGGTTTACTTTCCAATAACAACAGACATTGGTTTCCGTTGGTCCGTATAGATTATAAAAGTTGATTTCGGGTAGTTGATCGTAGAAGTTCATTAATTGAGGGGTAGGAAAAACTTCTCCAGCAAACAAAATAGTTTTTAAGTTGGGGAGGGGGGTGCTTGCAAGAGCTCCTTTTAAAGCAATAAAGCTGAGTATGGATGGTACGGTATACCATATTGTTATTTTATGATCACCAAGCCAGCTAGTAAGACGACTAGGAGAGAATGTTAATGTTGTTGGTACAAAGTGAACAGTTGCACCACAGCTAAGACTGCTAAAAATGTCAAATACTGATAAATCAAAATAAAAAGGGGCTAGTGAGGCTACACGGTCATTTTTAGTGACATTAAAAGTAGAGATAGCCCAATCAGAAAAATTACTCATTGCTTTATGACTAAGGGCTACTCCTTTTGGATTTCCGGTAGAACCAGAAGTATATAAAATGGCAGCTAAAGATTCAGGCAATACTTTTTTAGGTTGATAGTTTATTATAGAGGGGAGTTGATTAATATCTAACCAAAGTTGTGGCTGATCTACCCATTCAGGGCAACTACCTTTGCCAATGATACATTGGCAATCTACATCATTAATTATATAGTTTAGACGACTATGTGGGTTTTTTAGATCGAGGGGGATATAACAGGCGCCACTATTGAGTACTGCTAAAAGAGAAACAGCAGCGTCTATACCACGATCCAGAGCAATCACTACACGCTGACAGTGGGCGTTTTTTGATGTTAATAAAATACAAATTTTAGAAATAAAATGATAAACTTGTCGATAACTGATTTGTTGGTTGGCTTCAATAAATGCAATCGTATCAGGGGTGTTGTTACATTGTTGGTAAAATGAAGAGAGTAAGGACATTAATTTATTATGAAGGTTGAAAAATAGATGTTGTACTCTATTATTTGATAATGTACCACTTGCTTTTCAACTAGATATATAAACTTTTTTAATTAAAGTAATAATTCTTTACTCCTTATGCCTGAATAATATATGAAACTAAAGAGAGATTGGTCATGAATCGAACTGCTGTAATTCTGATAGGGGCACTTGCTTTTGTAATTTTAATTTTTGTTTGTATCAATAATAACGCTTCCGATATTCAGGCGGATATTCAGACAAGAACATCAAATGTGCTATCAAAAAATACACCTACAAATTGGACAAAGGTCAATGCCTATGGACGTGATGTTGTATTAACAGGGGTAGCGCCATCGGAAATAATGCGAGAAAAGGCAGTTGAAATCGCAAGTGATATAAGAGGGGTAGCGGATGTTGAAAATCAAATGACTGTTGCGGGTTTAGGTTTAGAGCATCAATCGGCTTCCACCTCGCAGGATAAAAAGGATCATGAAAGTGAGGTTGCTAAAAGTACACCAGAGAGTGTAAAAAGTGAGGTCATTCCTGCTAAACAAGAACAAAATGATATTGCACCTGCACCTGCACCTTCGGTAGATTCAAAAGAAGAGGTTATAGAAAAACCAGCACCAACTGATGATCATGTTTTACAAACAGCATCTTGTGAGGATCAATTTAATCAATTGGTTACTGATAAAACGATCACTTTTTCTGAAAATAGTGCGAATATTGAAGCACAAGCGAAAGTTATTATTTATAGTTTATCGCAGTTTGCAGATAAGTGTCCTAACTCAATCGTAGAAGTTTCTGGGCATACAGATTCTAGAGGGGATGATGCGTATAACTATATATTGAGTAAGCAACGGGCTCAATCAGTTGTTACTTTGTTGATAAAAAATGGACTACGAGCTGATAGATTACATATGGAAGGATATGGTGAAACCAGACCAATAGCTAATAACAATACAAAACAAGGCCAAGCTAACAATCGGCGAATAGAACTAAAATATTTACGAGAAGGAAAATAGTAATGGGATATTTAATCACGCAAATAATCATTTGTCTTTTAATAGCTGCAATGATCGGTTTTTTTACCGGTTGGTTATTAAGAGGATTAGCTTTTTTTGATGATGAGGAAGAAGAAAGCACCCCCCTTATTAAATCTCCCAAAGTTGACACATCATTTTTAGATGAAGATGTTATTCTTGAACCCATTGCTAGAGCGCCTGCTATTCATTATAGAATTGAAAGACTTGAAGTACTTGATAGAAGTACAGTGAAAATTCTTCATAGTAATGGAATTAAAACAACAAAAGATTTATTAGAAAAATGTTCAAGTAAACATGGGTTGGAGAGAGTCGTCAAAGCGACTGAAGTTTTAGAGTCTACTGTCAAACAATGGGTAGGTATGGCAGATCTAATGCGTATTTCTGAAATAAATGGAAAAATAGCTCTACTGATAGTAGCTTGTGGCATAAAATCAACTTCAGCACTTACGAACGTAGATTCTCAGGCATTAGTAGATGAGATGAAACATGTTAATCAACGTGAAAATATCATATCTCAGACAACACCCCCTCTACCAGATTTAGATAAAATGAATTTTTGGATTAAAGAAGCAAAAACATTTTTATAGTTATAATACTATGCTAATTAGGATTGGAATTGTGCTGTATCTTAAGTCAAAAAGTAATATGTTGTAAGATTTTAGCCTATTCAGTTAATAGCTTTATTTTGTCATTTCTGCATGTTTAAAAAAAATTTTATCGTCCTGAGTTTAAGATTATAGATAGAAGAACTGGGGAAGAATGCCCCGAACCTTATTTGTTGATTGGTCAAAAATTCGCACTCCTCCTTCGACTGTGGTTTGATAAAGAAGGTTATTATCAACATATCAACTCCAATCAAATAGCCTACTTTAAATTCAAACAACTTTGTCAGCAACGGTGTACTTGATCTCATTAAGACAGTTTTAGCATGGGTTGCTAGTTTCATTAACTGTGAAAATGTTTAGATGTGCTTGTAATAAAAATACAACCTGCCTTAGCCACTAAAAACTCTGCAACTGTATCCAGGTAATCCATTCCTATTGGTTGACGTTCGATTACTTTTTGATTGTATTGGGAATAATCCTCAATTATTAGTTAACCCCCAATACCGTCGTCCATCGCTGAAAATCATGGAAACGGAGCGACAGCGAAGTGATAATTTTTAGTCCGCAGTAGGCGACAGG